>JACRHO010000055.1 GCA_016212045.1 Candidatus Omnitrophota bacterium
GTATTTTCTTAACTTTATATGTCGCAGCCACTCCGTCCAGCTTAGGCATCCCGATATCCATCAGGATTACATCAGGCCCTGTCTTCTTTAACAAATCCAGCATCTGGAGGCCGTTACTGGCCTCGCCTACTATCTGAATATCCTGCTCTAATTCTAATAATTTTCTCATCCCCTGACGAAACAAGGTATGGTCATCGCAAAGGAATACTCTTATATTGCTCATTTCCTCAGCTCTCTTTTTTCTTAAATGGGATATTCACCGAAACCTCAGTTCCTTGTTTGGATACGGAATTAATGGCCAAAACGCCCCCCAGAGAAGTTGCCCTCTGACGCATGCTGACCAAGCCCAATTTCTCAAAACCTGAAGCAGACAGCTCGGCCTCATTAATATCAAAACCCTGGCCATCATCTTTAATATGAACCGTTAATTCATTGTTATGGTTACATTCCAAACGTAGCTCTATATTATCTGCCTGGGCGTGCTTTCTGATATTATTAAACGCCTCTCTGATGATGTAAAAAATGGCCTTGGCTTTTACAGGCGGAATATGATTTGTTGCTTCAGGAATATCTGATTTTACTTTTATATTGTTTTTCTTCTCGTAATCTTTTATATAAGCAGTCAATCTATGCAATAAGTCAAAGTCATTATCTTCGGGAGACTTCAGGTCGTAGATTACCTGGCGCGTCCTATCCAGGACATCTTTTGTGTTTTGTTTTAAGGTGCTTAATTCTGCACAGGCCTTCAGCGGGTCAATCTTAAAGAGCTTCTCGCAAAGCTCCAATCTCTTGATGATATTGGCTAAATCCTGCGCATCGCCATCGTGCAGGTCAAGGGCAATCCTGTTTCTTTCCCCAAGCATGGTGAGCTGTTTGGCCTGCTCTACCATCAGGCTCAAATGGGAAGCCATTTCATTAAAGGCAGTGGCTAATAGCCCAATTTCATCTTTAGTCTGGACATCTATACGGGTGGAAAAATCGCCTTTCTGGATGGATTGGGTGGCTTTAACTAGTTTAGAAATTGGCCTGGTTATTAAAGAAGAGACTTTATAAGCTAAAAGTATACCTATTACCATAATAAGAAGGGTAATACCCATAAATACAAGATTGATTGCATTAATAGTTCTTTGAATCCTGTTTTGCAGAATCCCAATCCGCGCTTGCCCGACTAAACTTCTTTCTAAGAAGATAGGCGCTGCGATATCGTAGATAAATCCCAACTGGGTATCCAGAGTCTCGATATTAAACTCTCTTGCCGCTTCAAGATTATTCGCTTTAACCAAGCCCACAGGAAACCCTTGATTAAATGTATGCGCGAGAGTCTGACCCGAGGAATCAATGATAAATACATAGGCAATACTGGAATCCAAACTTTTCTCGTTTTCTACTAACTTCTTCAGCCGCAATGTATTCTGGGTCAAAACATCTACAAGGCTATTGGCAGCAATACTTCGGCTCAAGCTTATGCCTTTGTGTTGAAATTCCGTTTTTAATACTTTAAGTAAAATCGTATGGGTAATCAGCGCTATGGCCAGTCCCAGAAGCATTAGGAGCGCAATCATGCTCAGTAAAATTTTCTTACGCAGTCCCCATTTCATTGGCAAACTCTTGATTTTACCCGCGCTACTTAGATTCCCGGACATATCCTGCTCTCTCAAAACCCATATCCGGCCGCTTATAATATGGGTAGGTATTTAAATCTATTCCTAATGCGTTTATGATATTATAGAGGTGGCGGTAATCTTGGTCTTGCGTTTCAATAAACCTGGTTGCGCCGCCTAAAGACTCTAAGACAGACCTGGCTTCTGGGTCATTATTTAAATTTAATAAAACCTGTTTTAATTTATTTTTTAACTCAGGGTCTAATTCTTTGCTTACGCATAAAGCATTTGAGGGAACCGGCTCCGAAGCCGATAAAACCAGCAATTTTTTTTCTAAATCCGGATTTTCCTTGATTACTCTTTGATATACGAGGTCCTTGGGGGTAGCAATATCGGCTTCATCTCTCAACAGCGCAAATATTGCTTTATCGTGGCTTTCTGCAAAGATAATTTTAGAAAAATACGCTTCTAATTTACCAATGCCGCGCTCTTTAAAATAATATAAAGGATACAGGTATCCTGCATAAGTTGCCTGATTTACTAAGGCCAGTCTTTTGCCTCTCATATCGGCGATATTTTTGATATTGCCGTTTTCTTTAACCACAATAAGCCCCCTGTATGTGGAAGTCCCTTGATAATCGGGCCGAACAATAGGCTCAATTCCTGCCTTAACACGGGTAAGCGCATAACTAAAACTGCCGAAAAAGGCAGCGTCCAATTGTTTGTAGATAAATTTATCGCAGACCTCGCCATAATTATCCAGATATATAAGAATTACTTTCAAATTTAATTTTTTACTCAAGTATTCAGCTAATGGCTCGTATCTGGACGCCATTTTGCGAATATCCTGTTCGGGAATAAGCCCAATTTTTATTCTTAAAGGTTCTTGAGGAAAATCTTTGATTTCTTCAATTTTGCTTAGATCGATCTTCTTGATATCTTCCTTATAATCGCAACCAGCAAAAGAAAATATAAATAATAAAATAAAAAAACCGGCCAACAGTTTCTCTCTAATCATGTCTCTATAATCAGTGCTTAAACTTCTTATCGTAAACTTAAATACATATTATAACATTCCAACACCACTTTGGCACGCTTAAATTTTAACTATTATTTAAAGTTTACAATTACCCCAAGAAAATCGTTTCGCGAAAAAAGAACGCTTAATAGAACTATTGACTGATTTCTTTTATCGCTTAAAAATTCCCTCACTCTTTGACTATTAACTTTGCCTTCATCGTATTATGGCCTTTGCCGCAATATACAGAGCATAAAATGTCAAATTCGCCATTTTTGTCTGCTACAAATTCTATCCTCTGTGTCTGGCCTTTTTTTACCGGCACATTTATATTATATTCTTTAATATAGACTCCGTGCGGGACATCGCCTGATGTGGCAAGTATTTTTACAATATCACCCTTTTTAACTTCAATTACCTCGGGTGAAAAGCCAAACTGATAAGCCTCTAAATTAAATTCTTTTATTTTAGAAATATACTTTTGCGGCTCTTTTTTGAATTCATCTATGCACCCAGGGCAGCAGAAGTTATAGATTTTCCCTTCATATTCATAGGTTGTTTTCATCTTATCATCAATTTTCTCGCCAGAGACCGGACACATTTTATTCCCCACATTTACTGCTTCCTGAGGCGTGGCCTGGGTGGCCGCGGCCTGGGTTGCCTGATGCCCTCCTGTATCTCCATGGCACATTACGGCAAAGGCTAGGCCAGCTAAGCTGAAAATTATTATTCCTATCATTAATACCAAAAATGTATTTTTAAACATTTTCTTCTCCTTTTTCTGCGGTTAATTTCCTCTCTTCTCTCCAGGAATAAAGGGTAGGCACGATAAACCAGGTAATCATTTCAATAGTCATCCCGCCAATTGAAGGAATCGCCATCGGCTGCATTACTTCTGCGCCAGTGCCTTTTAAAAACATAATCGGAAGAAGTGCCACAATGGTGGTGATTGTGGTTAAAAAGGCGGGTCTAATGCGGCCTAATCCCGCATAAACCGTCGCTTCAATCACATCCTGCCTAGTCTTTATCTTTTCTTTTCGCTCTCTAAATACATCGTCAAGATAAGTGGTAATTAATATACCGTCATCTACCGCCACTCCAAAAAGGGCGATAAAGCCCACCCAGACCGCAACCGAGAAATTAAATCCAGAGAAAGCCAAAAGCCAAACTCCTCCGGCCAGAGTTACCGGCACAGCCGTAAAAATAAATACAGATTTTATAATAGAGCGAAAGTTCATATAGATGAGCATAAAATTAATCAACAAACTTATGGGCAAGAGTACAGCAATCTTGTTCTTGGCGCGCACCTGATTCTCAAATTGCCCTGACCACTGCAGAAAATAGCCCTGCGGCAGCTTTACTTCCCTGGCTACAACTTTAGAGGCCTCCTCCACAAAACCCACCATATCTCTTCCGCGTACATTCATCAAAACATAAGCACGCAGGAGCCCGTTCTCGGAATTAATCATTGCCGGGCCGGTGACAAAATAAATATCCACTAATTGGCTGATAGGTATCTGCGCCCCATCTTTTGTGGAAACCAGCACCCGGCGGAGGTTATCGATATTATCCCGCAGCTCTCTGGCATAGCGCACCCGCACCGGATAGCGCTCTCTTCCTTCCACAGTGGTAGTTAAATTCTCACCACCAATAGCCATCTCAATTACATCCTGGACTTCGCGGATGGAAATTCCGTAACGGGCAAGCTGCTCCCTCTTTATCTTGAATTCAATATAGGGTTTACCCACAATCTTTTCCGAATATAAATCCACTGCGCCCGGGATTTTCTTCACCACCTTTTCTACTTCTGTGGCGATTTCTTCTATCTTTCCTAAATCCGGGCCAAAGACCTTTACTCCCACTGAGGTCCTGATGCCTGTGGCTAACATATCAATGCGGTTGATTATGGGCTGGGTCCAGATATTGGATACTCCCGGAATCTGCAAGGCCGCATCCATCTCCCTGATAAGATTATCCTTGGTTATGCCTTTACGCCAGAGGCGTTTGGGCTTTAGAGTAATAATTGTCTCAAACATCTCCACGGGTGCAGGGTCAGTAGCGCTTTCTGCGCGGCCGACCTTGCCTACCACCATCTCCACTTCCGGAAACGACTTGATAATCTTGTCCTGAATCTGTATCACGCGGGTGGCTTCGGTGAGCGATACGGATGGCCGCATCACCGGCATAAATAAAATTGAACCCTCGTCAAACGGAGGCATAAATTCCCTCCCCACTCGTGGGGCAAACCAAAACCAAACTATACTTAAAACAGTAATTATTATCAGAGCCAGAAAGGACCTTGTTTTTTTGGGAAGGATGAATAACAGAGTCCCGATGACAATAATGAAAAATATGCTACTAGATATGATATCCTTGGGAAATATAAAAGCCAAACTTGTAATCAGCACAGTTGCCGGGATAAGCAAAAACGCGACCCGGTGCTTTAGGCACCAGCGTAAAATCTTTTCATAATAATGCTGCAGCCGTTTTACCAGAGGATTTTCTTCCGGCTGACGCAGCCGGCCTTTTAAGAAATACAGCGCCAGAACAGGCGTAAGGGTTAAAGCCACCGCTACTGAGGCAAGCAGGGTAAAGGTTTTGGTATAGGCCAAGGGTTTAAAGAGTTTTCCTTCCTGCGCCTCCAGGGCAAA
>JACRHO010000056.1 GCA_016212045.1 Candidatus Omnitrophota bacterium
ATTTGTAGATACTTGTTGAGGCGAGGACGCTTGCGTCTTGCTTCGTGAATTTTTTAACTTCTCTTAAGCAAGACGCAAAAGCAAGCCGAACCCGCAATAAAATTAGCTGGAAGTGAGCGACCCAGCGAACGCCGAATGAGCCCCGCTCCCAAGCGGGGCGAATGGGGCGCGGGAGATGTGGGAGCGCCATCGGCGCGGTGCCATAGATTAAATTTTAGTTGCTATTGTTTCAAAATAAGTTCGAGCAGCGTATAATAGCTGCGATTAAATTCACCTGCTATTAAAATGCAGGCGAATTTAATCGGGGAGGTGAGACTTGAACTCACGACCTCTTGCTCCCAAAGCAAGCGCTCTAGCCAAACTGAGCCACTCCCCGTATTAACTTAAGAGTGGCGAAATCCACCAATCCCGCCACAATGCTTTGGCGGGTCGCCAATGTCTTGTGGCGACTTTGTGGTGGATGACCACTCTCCGAGTTTTAATCTATAGAACATAAATTTCTTAAAACGCTTCTACCTCTACCAGTCTTAAGAAATCTTTCTCGTTTTAGTGCTAACGAATCGCTATCATATTTCTCTACTTTAACTAATTCCCAGGGAGCCTTAAATTTCGTAGATAAACTTTCTTTCCGATTATGTTGTTTAACGCGTTCATCGACATTTTTTGTCGAACCAACATAAAAAGTTCCACCTTTGCAACTTCTCAATATATAAACGTACATAGGTCCCAAACCAAGCGCCCGCCATTAAAACGTTGGCGGGCGTCCGCCAATCCCACCACAATGCTTTGGCGGGTCGCCAATGTATTGTGGCGACTTTGTGGCGGACGCTCTAGCCAAACTGAGCCACTCCCCGGTCGTTCTAACCTTTCCCCACCTACGAGGTGGGACAGGTTTTTATTATATCAATGCCCCTTCTATTTCTCAATATATTTCTCGATAATTTTTTTGGCTTTTTCTAAGGCCAGATAGCGATGGCTCATTTTATGTTTTATCCGCGGCCCTAATTGCGCAAAGGTCTGATTATATTTAGGTATAAGAAATAGCGGGTCGTAGCCAAAGCCAAAAGTGCCTCTTGGCGCAAAGGCAATGCGGCCATTGCACCTGCCCTCGACTACTCCCACTAGGCCATCTTTATCCGCCAGCGCCACAGAGCAAACATAATGCGCTTTTCTTTTTTTAAGCGGCAAGCCTGCGAGCAGCTGCAAAACTTTTTGATTATTTTTGGGGTCGCTTTTGTCCCTCCCCGCAAAACGCGAAGAATAAACTCCGGGCGCACCACCCAAGGCATACACGCAGAGGCCGGAATCTTCACCCAGAGTTAATTTTTTCGTAAAATGCGCGATTTTTACTGCTTTCTTGATGGCATTCTGGCGAAACGTTTTGCCGCTTTCAATTATACGCGGCAACTTCTCATAATGAGCCAAGGAAGTTATCTCTAAATTCAGCCCCTTAAGAATCTCTTTTATCTCTGCTAATTTCTTTTTATTCTTGGTGGCCACCACTAACTGTAGCTTGGGTTTCATAAGATATCTTTAAAGAGGTTGCGCTCGATGTCCACGAGGTCATCTATGCCTTTTTTGGCCACAGCAAGTAACTTCTCCATCTGGACCTTGGAAAAGGTTTTTCCCTCAGCAGTGCCCTGAATCTCCACAAATTCGCCCTTTCCGGTCATCACCACATTCATATCTACTTCGGCCTTGGAATCCTCCTCGTAAGTCAAATCCAGAATCGGATGCGTCTGATAAATACCCACGGAAGTGGCGGCAATGTAATCGCGGATAGGCAGCTCCTCTATCGCTCCGTCTTTTTTCATCCGCTGCAGGCAATCAACCAAGGCAATAAAACTTCCGGTAATCGAGGCAGTGCGCGTGCCGCCGTCTGCCTGAATCACATCGCAATCCATTTTGATGGTGCGCTCGCCGATTTTTTTAGTATTAAATACTGCCCGCAGCGACCTGCCAATCAAGCGCTGAATCTCAAAGGTGCGGCCAGAGATTTTATCCCGCTCGCGGTTGATGCGGGTAACCGTGGAGCGCGGCAGCATCCCATACTCTGCAGTAAACCAGCCATTGCCGCTTCCTTTTAAAAATGGCGGCACATTTTCTTCTAATGTCGCGGTGCAGACCACCCGGGTATTGCCCAATTCTATAAGGCAAGAGCCTTCGGCGTGCTTGATATAATTTCTGGTAATGGTAACCTTTCTTAATTTCTCCGGCCCCCGGCCATCCTGTCTAGTCATAAATACTCCTTCCTCTTGAATCTATTCCTACAATCAAAGGAAAATTTTTTACTGCCAGGGCATAAATTGCTTCTGGTCCTAAATCTCTATATGCAACGACTCTGGCATTTTTAACATATTTCGCCAATAATGCCCCGCAGCCGGCATAAGCCAAAAAATATACTGCCTTATATTTTTTCATCGCTGCGATTACTTCTTTGGCGCGCCTGCCCTTGCCAATCATTCCTTTTAAGCCCGCCCTTAACAACGCAGGCGTAAATTCATCCATCCGGCTTGAGGTGGTCGGACCGCAGGAGCCGATGACTTTTCCTTTCGGCGTTTTCGTCGGGCCGCAGTAATAAATAATGCTGCCTTTTAAATCAATGGGTAATTTCCCGTCTTTTTTCAGCG
>JACRHO010000057.1 GCA_016212045.1 Candidatus Omnitrophota bacterium
CAATAAAAAATACAAAAAATGTAAGCAATGCAAATTGTAAAGCCCTCCGTAGGATACTAGAGATAACCTCTTTAATTTTTTCCGTATTAGCCTGGGCATTAAATTCAGAAGTATATTTGGCTACCAGAGTCTGCAGCGCGGATAAGGGCATGGAGATTAACATACATATGGAGAGCAGGCTATTAGTAGCCGCGAAATCGCTTGGGGACAAACGGTGGGCAATTAAAAACTGGTAAAGAAGGTTTAAGAAACTTACAGAAAACGAACCGATAAACACTAAGATGATATTTTTATGGAAAGCGTCTAGATTTTTTAAATATCTAATCACTATTTTTCTAATTTTAAGAAACGCCGTTTTCCGGCCTTAAGGATGCCTGGATTCTGCATTAGGGCATCTTCTTTTTCTATCCTGAGATCGTCCAACCATACACTACCCTGCTTAATCAGGCGGCGCGCCTCATTCTTAGTCTTTACCAAGCCGCTATCTAAAAGGATATCTATAAGTTTATTTTTTGCCGGAGTTATTTTATAAATGGGGATATCCTGCGGTGTTTCTTTCTGACTAAACACGCGCTCAAATTCTGTGCGTGCCGTAAGAGCATCCTTTTTCGTATGGTATTGTTCAACGATAAGTTGCGCTAATTTTAATTTTGCCTCTTTAGGATGCATGAGCTTTACTGCCTCTACATTCTCATCGGTCAAGAGATCGTAATACTTAAACATAAGTTCGTCGGATATAGACATAATCTTCCCGAATATTTCTTTTGGCGATTCATCAATACCGACGTAGTTTCCATAGGACTTACTCATCTTCTGCTGGCCATCCGTCCCCTCTAAAAGCGGCATAGTAATAATCACCTGCTGCGGTTGGCCAAAATCCTTCTGGATGTCTCTGCCTACTAAAAGATTGAATATCTGGTCTGTTCCGCCTAATTCAATATCTGCCTCAAGTTTAAGCGAGTCATAGCCCTGTAAAAGCGGATACATGAACTCTAATAGTGAGATATCTTCATTCTTGCTTAACCTTTTTTTAAAATCAGCTCGGGATAGCATCTGTGAGACGGTTGCGTGGGTAGTCAGATTCAATATATCCAACCCCGACATCTTGTCAAACCACTCGCTATTAAAAATAATCTGCGCCTTATCCATATCCAGTACTTTAGATACCTGTTTTTTGTAAGTCGCGGCGTTTTTCATCACCTCTTCCTTGGTCAATTGCTTTCTTGCCTCCTGCCTGCCACTGGGATCCCCAATCCTTGCGGTAAAATCTCCAATGAGAAAGATAACCCTGTGGCCTAATTCTTGGAATTGACGGAGTTTGCGCAATAATACCGTATGTCCCAGATGGATATCTGGCGCAGTAGGGTCAAAACCCGCCTTGATATTTAAGGGCCTCTTGCTACGCTTACTTTCCTCTAATTTCTTCTCCAACTCGTATTCTGAAACTATCTCCACTGCGCCGCGTTTAATAATTTCTAATTGTTTTTCTATCTCCATTTTTCACCCCAGTAAGTTCTAAATTTTGGCGGAGAGACCGATCTTGGCCTGCTCTACATCCACCTTTATCACCTTAACCTGCATTTTATCCCCGGGTTTTAATTGGGCAAGTTTATCTTTATCTATCTCATTGGCATAGACCAGGCCTTCTAAATCCTGGTCAATTTTGACAAAAACGCCAAAATCGGTAATACTGACTACCTCTGAATCCAGAACCGTATCCAAAGGATATTTACTCGCTATTTCAGTCCAGGGATTTGGCTGCAATTGTTTTAGGCCTAAAGAAATGCGGCGGTTTTGGGCATCTACCGAAAGCACTACCACTTCTAACTTCTGGCCTTTCTTTAACAGGTCTTGCGGATGATTTATTCTTTTTGTCCAAGACATATCTGAAACATGAATCATCCCTTCTAAACTGCTGTCTAATTCCACAAAGGCGCCATAATCAGTAAAACCCCTCACCTTTCCTTGAACCTTTGAACCCGCTGTGTATTTTAAATCTGCCTCTAACCACGGATTCTGCTCTAATTGTTTCAGGCTTAAAGAAATCCGGCGGGAATCCTTATCCACACTCAAGACCTGGGTCTCTAAGATATCTCCGATGGCAAACATCTCACCAGGATTAGTAATTCTTTTAGTCCAGGACATCTCAGAGATATGGATTAAACCTTCAATGCCTTTTTCTAACTCTATAAATACCCCGTAAGGGACGATATTCACTACCTTGCCTTTTACCGTAGAGCCTACGTTGTATTTTGTTCCTATCTCTTGCCACGGGTCAGGTAATCTCTGTTTTAAGCCCAGCGAGACTTTATTATTTTCTTTGTCTAAGTTTAAAATAACGACATCAATTTTATCTCCCAGGGCAACTATTTCCGAAGGATGGCTAATCTTTGACCAAGACATATCGGTAATATGCAAAAGCCCATCCACTCCGCCTAAATCTACAAAGGCGCCAAAGTCAGTGATAGCCTTGACTGTACCAGAACAAATCTCTCCTGTCTTCAATTCCTGCCACAATTTATCTTTGGCAACCTGTCTTTCTTTTTGGATTGCCTCCCGGCGCGACAAAATGAGACTCCGCCTTAAATTGTTAATCTTGACAATCTTAAATTTAAAGTTTTTATTCAAGATATCCTTGTCTGGCACGCCTTTAAAGGCAGAAAGCGATGCCGGCAGGAATCCTTCTATGCCATTGACATCCACCAAAAATCCACCCTTTACTTTTTTTAGAGGTCTTCCCTCTACCAATTCTCCGTCTTGAGAATTTTTGACTACTTTATCCCAGCCATGAATGCGCATCGCCTTCTGGCGGGAGAGCCGGATTAAACCAGCGTCGTCTTCTACAGAATCCACCAGAAAATCTAATTCCTTGCCTACCTCCAGATCGCCTTTGTCAAACTCGGCAAGCGGCACCAGACCCTCGGATTTAAAGCCGACGTCCACCAGTACATCATTCTGACGGACAGAAACGATTTTACCGCTGATAATCTGGCCATCCCGGATAATCTTGATACTCTGGTTATAAAGCTGTTCCATCTCTGATCTTGTTTCTGCCATTTTAATGCTCCTCCTCTAATGATATTTTTTTAAAAAGATAAAATCTTTGGTTATCTAAATAACCGTAAGATTTTAGGCGGGTTAATCTATTGTTGGAATTTATGGGTTGGGTAAAGCTTTTTGCTAACATGCAAGATGCCTGACATTCTCCATTATGTTGCTTGAGATATCATGATAAGGCATACTCCTTTCTATAAAAATTTCTTTGCCAAAAGATACTAAGATTTTATTAAGACGGATGGTCTTGGTCCCTTTCGGTAATGCGATATCACTACCCTTAACAAAAACCGGGATTACCGGAACAGCTAGTTTACTCGCCAAGAATCCAATTCCCGCATGAGCCTGAGCGTGGCTTGCGCCTGGCAGCTGGCGGGTCCCTTCAGGAAAAAGAAGTAACGGCTGGCCGTTTTTTACCCGGCGCATGGCCTCTTTTAAAGCCGATAAATCTGCAGAATCTCTCTTTACTGGAAAAACGCCCAGCGCAGAAAAAAACCAAGAAGATAAAAGATGTTTAAATAACTCATCTTTGGCCATAAAATTTAATTTTTGCGGGACTAACACGCCTATCGCAACCGGGTCAAGGTAACTGACATGGTTGCTGGCTAAAATAAAACCTCCTTTTTTAGGTAAATTTTCTTTGCCTATTGCCTCCAGGCCAAAAAATATTTTTAAAATAATAAGCGAAATTAACCGGAGTATCCAGTAAAGCATCTTAAAGGATTAGCCCCTCGCCTAATTTCAGGAGTTTTTTGGCTTGCAGAAGGCTTCTTGCCTCAGCATAGACGCGCATCATCGGCTCGGTGCCTGAGCCGCGAAACATCAGCCAACTCTCATCCTCACAGATTAATTTTATGCCATCATAGTCCTTGACCCGCACCACTTTTTTTCCTAATAATTCTTTAGGCAGATTTTCTTTTTTTAGTTCAACCTTCTGTTTAAGTTGTAGGTCGCTGCGCACATAATAGAATTTACCAAACTGCCTCTCCATATCATTAAGAATCTTTAAGATATTTTTATTGCGATAAGCCATCATTTCTAAGAGTAGCAATCCGGCAACGCTGCCGTCGCGCTCAGGGATATAACCTTTTACCCCCATACCGCCGGCCTCTTCTCCTCCGGCAACAATATCTTCTTTTTCCATGAGGCTTGAGATATACTTAAAACCCACCGGGGTCTCATAGAGTTTAACTTGCAAAAACTTGGCTATATGGTCAATCATGGTGCTGCCGGCAATGGTCTTGACAATGCCGCCGGACCAATTTCTATCTTGAGTTAGGTGCAGCGCCAGAAGCCCCAATATCTTCTGCGGATGGATAAATATACCGCCCGGGGCTACGGCAGCAATACGGTCAGCATCGCCATCCAGGGCAATCCCTAAATCAAATTCTTCCTTCTTCACCCTGGTTTTTAGTTCCTCTAAATTCTCTTCCACCGGCTCAGGCCTCATGCCGCCAAATGAAGGATTAATATTGTTACGCATAAACTCTAATCTTATACCTGTGTCTTTCAACACATTAGCAATAAAACTATTCCCTGAGCCATACATCGCATCCACTAAAACCTTAAACCTTTTATTTTTTATCTTCTTTAAATCAATATAGGAACAGATAAATTTGATGTAGTCGCGGATTAAATCTTCTTTTTTTATCTGGCCTGCCAAAAGAGAGCCTTTGCTTACCGGATTCTTACCTAAGAGCGCTTCAATCTTGGCGGTTACTTCAGGGCCGGCTGCCCCGCCCGAAGGAAGTTTAATCTTAAAACCGTTGTATTCTGCAGGATTGTGCGACGCAGTAATCATAATCCCAAAATCCAGTTTTCTAATTCTAACGGTAAAACTTAAAGTTGGGGTGGGTATTGGTCCCTTTGAAAGAATAACTCTGATGCCGTTATTTTTAAAAACACCTGCGGCGCTTTCCGCAAAACTTTCGGAAAGAAAGCGCGTATCATAACCGATAGCAATCTTTTTTCCCGCGCCTAAATAATCTGCTACTGCCTGCGAGAGAATTTTTAAGTTCTCAAAAGTGTATCCTTCTCCAATAATCGCCCTCCAGCCATCAGTGCCGAATTTTATTGCCGTATTATTAAGCATTTCTTATCTTTCCTAAGGCCGCCAACATATCTTTTGCGCCAAATAAATATGAACCCGCAGCCAAAACATTGGCGCCGGCATTAATTAACTTAGCGGCAACTTTATCATTTACGCCGCCATCCACCGCAATATCCCCCTTAAATATAGAGCGTAACTTTTTTATTTTGGGGATTACCGACGGAATAAACTCCTGTCCGCTAAAACCCGGATTTACCGACATCACCAAGACAAAATCCACAAACTTAAGGGCACCTTTAATTCTTTCTAATGGAGTAGCCGGATTTAAAGAGATACCCAGTTTTATTTGTTTTGCCTTGAGCTTTAGACTGAGGGCTTTGAGCTTGGAGCTTGAAATAGTCTCTATATGCACGGTGAGCATATCGCTTCCCGCCTTGACAAAGTCAGCGATAAATTTTTCTGGTTCTTCAATCATCAGATGCACATCTAACGGCAATCTTGTTACCTTACGGATATATTTTACTACTACCGGACCAATGGTAATATTGGGAACAAAGTGACCATCCATCACATCAATATGCAGCATATCTGCCCCGGCCTCTTCTGAGCGCTTAATCTCTCGGTCTAAGCAGCTAAAATCTGCAGAAAGTATAGAAGGCGCTATTTTTATTCTCTTCATTTATAAAGCCCTCTTCTGGTAATATATTTATAGACTGCTTCTGTCACCAAATAACGGAAAGACCGCTTTTCTTTGCTGGCCTGGCGGATTTCAAAGGCAGAGATATCTACAGCCCGGATAGGAATAGTGGAAATATACGTTGGAATCTTCTCTAAAGGATATCCGGGGCGGGTAGCCACCACAAACTTTACCATTTTGATAATCTCGCTTAAGTCTTTCCATTCGTCTAAATATTTCAGCAAATCCGAACCAATAATAAAATACAGTTCATCCTGCGGGTATCTACGTTTAAATTCATTTAGCGTATCTATGGTGTATGACCTGCCATCTCTTTTTATCTCTATGTCAGAAACACAAAAATACTTATTCTCCTTGATTGCAAGCTTCACCATCGCAAATCTATCTTTGGCCGGGGCAATCTCAGTATTATCCTTGTGCGGCGGTAAATATGCCGGCACAAAAATAATGCGCTCTAAATCCAGTTTTTCTCTTACCTCTTCAGCCAGAATTAAATGGCCAAGATGAATAGGGTTAAATGTCCCGCCTAATATACCGATTTTCATTCTCTAATCTGCCCCCGGCCAAAAACCATATATTTATAGGTGGTCAGTTCTTCTAAAGCCATCGGACCTCTGGCATGCAGTTTATCGGTAGAAATGCCAATCTCCGCGCCCAAGCCAAATTGGTAACCGTCGGTAAAACGCGTTGAGGCATTCACATAGACGCAGGCAGAATCTACCTCTCTTAAAAATTTCAGGGCATTATTTTTATTATCGGTCACGATTGTATCCGAATGATGCGAACCATAGTCGTTAATATGGCGGATGGCCGCATCTAAGTCCTCCACTACCTTGACCGAGAGGATTAAATCCAGGTACTCGGTGTGATAATCTTTTTCCGTAGCCAGTTTTATCCTGCCGCGGCTAATCTTCTGCGTTAGGCGGCAGCCGCGAATCTCTACACCAGCGTCTTTAAATTTCTTGAGCATCCCCGGTAAAAACCTGATTGCTACATCCTTATGTACGAGCATACTCTCCATCGCATTACAGACCCCGGGCCGCTGCAGTTTGGCATTCAAACAAATTTTTTCCGCCATATTCAAATCCGCCCAGTCATCCACGTAAAGATGGCAGATGCCTTTATAATGCTTGATGACCGGGATACGCGAAGTCTTTACTACTTTATTAATCAGGGCCTCGCCTCCGCGCGGCATCACCAAATCAATATAATTATTTAATTTTAAAAGAATGTCTATGGCCCGCCTATCAGTGGTAGTAACCAGATTAACTAAATTCTGAGCTAATCCAAACTTCTTTAGCACATCCTGCAGGGTCTTAAAAATCGCCAAATTAGAATTCAAGGATTCGCTGCCGCCCCTTAAGATAACGCTGTTTCCGGATTTAAAACATAAGCCAATGCAATCCGCAGTCACATTGGGCCGCGACTCATAAATGATGGCAATTACGCCAATCGGCACGCGCACCTTATGGATGCATAAACCATTTGGCCGGGAAAAAACCCTGATTTCTTTTCCCACCGGATCCGGCAGTTTAGTTAATTCTCGTAACGACTGTGCCATTTCGTTAATACGTTTATCATTCAGGGTCAACCGGTCAATAAGGGCCGAAGATAAACCTAAACGCCTGGCTACCAATAAATCTTTCCTGTTAGCTTTCAGGATAAGGCTCTCTTTGCGCTTTAAAGCCTTAGCCATGGCTTTGAGAACTTTATTTTTTCTTGCCGAAGATAAATCTAACGTGGCCCGGCAGGCCCCTTGGGCTGCTTTAGCCATATTAGTTAATTCTTGTCTGAGGCTCATATTATTCGTCTATAATATTACTATATTATCGCAATGGATAATTTCTTTAGCAAAGCGCTGGCCTAATACTTTCTCTAATTGCTTACTGGAAACACCGGCCTTGCCGCGGGCAAATTCCTCTTCCGATTTATCAGCGATGCTGACGATATCGTCGACTTCAAAAATACCCTGCACTGCTACTACGCCTACGGAAAGCAGGCTCTTTCTATTTTCCAGGGCATTCTTTGCGCCATCATCCACTACAATTCTCCCCTTTGCTCTAGCGCCAAAAGCAATCCAGCGTTGGCGCGCAGATAGAGACACTCCTCTGGGTAAAAATAATGTCCAATCTCCAATGGTATCTTCACCCTTAGTTATCTGCAGAATAATATTTTTAGTTTTTCCGTTGGCGATCACGCCAGGAATGCCGGAATCCCTGGCAATCTTGGCTGCCTCTATCTTGCTAATCATACCGCCCACACAACTTTCTTTATCCGTAGGACAGGCAAGCGCCTTTATCTGAGGACTAATTTCATCTATTACCTTAATAATCTTTTTATTTTTATCCAAAAGACCATCTACGTCCGAGAGGATAATCAATAAGTCACTAGAGACCAGGCCCGCCACTAACGCAGAAAGTCGGTCGTTATCGCCAAACTTAATTTCTTCAGTAGATACAGTGTCATTTTCATTGATTATAGGAACTATTCCTAATTCTAATAGCTTTAGAATAGTATTCTTGGCATTCAAATATCGTGCGCGGTTATCAAAATCATCCCAGGTCAAAAGAACCTGTGCACAATTTAATCCTCGCGTTTCAAAAAACTTGCGATACTGGCTCATCAAAAAATGCTGCCCCACCGCTGCCGTGGCCTGCAAAGACGACAATTCCTTTGGCCGAGTTTTCATTTTGAGTATAGACATACCCGAGGCAATCGCGCCTGAAGACACTACTACCATTTCCTTACCGCCTTTAATTAAATCCGCAAGTTGCGCAGCAATTTCATTCATCGGATAGACAAAGCAATCCGCATGGGCCATTTGTCCACGCATCAGGCTTGCGCCTATCTTTACCACTATCCGCTTATAATTTTTTGCTAATTGCTTCAATTAATCCCTCCAGGCCCTGCTGTTTTAATGCTGATATGGGATAAACTTTTTTCCTGGCCATTTTCTTAAATTTCTCCAAGTTTTTATCTGCGCCTTCTAAATCCATCTTATTTGCCGCGATAATCTGGGTTTTGCGGGATACGGCACTGCTGTATTTCTTTAACTCCTGATTGATAATTTTGTAATCCTCTAGGGGCTTACGTCCTTCAAAACCAGCCATATCAATCAGGTGCAGCAGGAGTTTTGTGCGTTCAATATGCCTTAAAAACCTATCGCCTAAACCCCGGCCTTCAGATGAGCCGGCAATAAGACCGGGTATATCTGCGATGACAAATGACTTATCGCCAGCCTTAACTACTCCTAAAACCGGAGATTTGGTAGTAAAAGGATAAGCGGCAATCTTCGGGTGCGCATTGGAAACCGCAGAAATTAAAGTAGATTTTCCGACATTAGGAAAACCTACCACCCCCACATCGGCAATCAGTTTTAAATCAAGGAGTAATTCTTTTTCTTCGCCGCTACCTGGGGGAGCGCCATCGCGCTGATGCCTGTTGCCGAGACCCCCCTTGCCGCCAGAGGCAACAATAACTTCTTCTTCATCTTTATCTAAACTACGTAAGAGGCAATCTGTTTTAATATCCTTGACCAGGGTGCCGCAGGGCACACGGATAACAAGCGCAGGGGCGTCTTTTCCTTTTTTGTTTTTGCCTGAACCGTGCTCTCCGGATAAACCGTAAAAATGCTGACGGTATTTAAAATCTAAAAGGGTATGCAGGTTTCGGTCTGAGTGGATAATAATATCTGCGCCCCTGCCGCCGTCGCCGCCATCAGGTATCCCGTGACGGGTATATTTATCCCGATAAAAACTTCTACAGCCCTTGCCGCCGTCGCCGGCTTTCACATAAATCTTGGCTTGGTCAATAAACATTCTTTGCTTAGCCAACCTCTATTTCTTTAATTTTTATGCGGGTCAGCTGCTGGCGGTGGCCTTTTTTCCAGTGCTTGGCTTTTCTGCGTCGGTATTTAAAAGAGATGGTTTTTGCAGACTTGCAGTGCTCCAATACCGTAGCCACTATTTTGGCATCTTTTAAATAGGGCTGGCCGATTTCAATTTTTTTCTCTTTAGAGACCAAAAGCACATTGCCTAAAGCAATTTCTTTGCCTGCCTCGGCAGACTGCTTTTCTACCTCAATAGTGTCGCCCTTTTTCACCGCATATTGTTTTGCTCCAACTTCAATTATTGCATACATTTGAGTTTCTCCTTTAGAATAATTTTTTAGAGATATTATTATAATATATTATATATGCTGGGTCAAGGATAATTAGGGGGAAATTTTGATTTCTTCTATGTGGCTTGAGGGGCTGGCGATGAGATTTATCTTGGCCTTAAACTGCTGCTCTATCATGCGGATGGTATTTTTATCTTTTAATATCTCGTCAACGATAAGCGGATGCAGGCTAATGCTCGCCTGGCGCGGGCGTCTCTGTCTTAAGAACCTCCTTAGTTCTTTAATGGCTAGGGTAGATACCGTGAGGGGAGATTTCACCTTGCCCCTGCCGCTACAATAAGGGCAGGCCTGATATGAGACCATGTGGGCAGTTTTATGGATACGCTCGCGGGTCATCTCTACTAACCCGAATTTAGAAATCCCTAAGATATCATACTTGGCCTTATCATTGCTTAATGCCTTTTTTAAAATATTCAGGACCTCCCGACGGTGCCCCTCTTTTTCCATATCAATAAAATCTATCACGATAATTCCGCCTAAATCGCGGAGTTTTATCTGACGGCCTACTTCTATGGCCGTCTCGCAATTTACTTTAAATGCCGCCTCTTCCTGGTCTAAATTTTTCCTAAAACCCCCGCTATTGACATCAATCACCACCAACCCTTCAGTAGGCTCAATCACTAGATACGCCTTGGATTTCAGATAAACTGTGCTTTCAAAGAGCTTATTAATCTGGCGTTCAATATCTTTATCTATGAATAAATCATCGCCTTTATATAACTCTACCCTCTTGATGAGATAACTCAAGAAGGTCTTCATAAAACGCATAATCCGATAGTATTCGCTCTTGGAATCCACAATCAACTTAGAAACATCGTCGGTAAAAGAATCCCGGATGGCCCTGAAGGTCAGGTCATATTCTTCATAGATTAAGGCCGGCGGCTTCTTAAGACTGCTTATTTTCTCCAATCTCTTCCATAATTTTAACAGGAAATGGGCATCCCGCAGCAGCTCCTGCCGGGATTTACCTTCGGCAGCAGTGCGCACAATAAAACCAATATCTTTGGGCAGGCGCAATTCTGAAAGTACTGCCTTCAGGCGTCTGCGCTCCTCTTCATCTTCAATTCTGCGGGAAATCCCTATCTGGTTGTGCTGGGGCATAATTACGAGGTATCTTCCGGCAAGGCCGATGTTACAGGAGAGCCGGGGTCCCTTTGTCCCAAAGGACTCCTTGACTACCTGCACCAAAACCTCCTGCCCTTTTTTTACCCCGTTAGAAATTTTATTTAGCATCTCTCCTTTGGTATTTCTAACGGGGTTTACCTCTTTTGGCTGAGGCAGCCCTTGAGACTCCAGGGACTCAAAGGCAGATTCTATATCGGATAAATAAAGGAAACCTTTCTTGGGTAAACCAATATCCACAAATGCCGCGCCAATGTTGGGCAGGACTGCTTCAATTCTACCTTTATAGATATTCCCGACGATAGTCTTATCCTGCGGATGCTCAAGGTAAAATTCCTCCAGGCGGCCGTCATTGACTATAGCCACGCGTTTTTGCTGCGGTTCAACATTAATTAAAATTTCTTTGGACATCTTTTATTTCTATCCCTTCTGGTAATTGTTGCTGTAATCTTTGTTTAAAATCATTAAGGTCCACTAATTCTTTTAAAACCAGACTTGCCTCTTCATTATCGCTCTCCAGGCCTAATTTTAAGGCGCGTTTAATACTTAACTTCGGGTGCGGGCTAAAGCCCTGACTGAGTTTTAGCGGCAGTTCTGCCCGGCGCATCGCCCGCATCAATAAACGCATCAGGTCTAAATGCGAGATATACTTCATCGGGCCTCTTTTAGCAAAACTAAAATCTATTTTATAATCCATATAGATTTTAAGAAGGGTATAAAAGGTGGGTATTCTTATTGGTTCTTCTTGTTCTTCTTTGTGGCTACTTTTTTTTCCGCAGCCCGCCGTTCTAATCTCTCTTCTAATTTGGCAATCTCTTCTGGCGTAAGTTCGCCTTCTTTTACAATGCGGGCAGAAATAAAAATAAGTAAGTCTGTCTTTGTAGTATCTATCGTCTCTCTCTTGAACAATAACCCTAATAAGGGAATCTTGCTTAAGAAAGGCACCCCCATCACGCTTTTGGTTTTGGCATCCTTAAGCAGGCCGCCGATAACCACTGTTTCGCCATCCTTCATCAATACCCGCGTCTCTGCCTCCCTGGTCTGGATAATCGGATAGGCATTGGTACCTAAGGTATCGGTATATGAGGTTACTGCCGGATGGATCACCATATTAATATAATTATTCGCCCCTACCTGCGGCACGACATTAAGTTGTATACCGATATCCTGATAATAATCTAAAGTAACATTTGTGGTCGATGTATCCGTTGCAACCTCCGTTTTAAGAATGGGGTATTTAGTACCCACTAATATGGTGGCCTCCTGATTATTCAAGGCCATAATCCGGGGCGCAGATAAGGTGTTGGTGTTTACATCCTCCTCAAGCATATGCAGCATTGTCTCAAATTGCGTGCCGGTTAATTTTCTAAATAATAACTCCAAGCCCACATTAAACGGTTCGGCAGAAGAAACAGCAGTAGTGGTTGTGCCTGCCAGCGGCCCAAAACCAGAAGGCTTAACCTGTGAACCTAAGGTATGACCTCCGAGGGTTGAGGTAGCATTACCAGCAGTCTTTGCGCTGGCCACGCTGGTGATTGTACTTGATTCAGCGCCCTCGCTACCAGTCCCCCAGTCAAAACCTAAATCTCTTAATAAATCTTTATTTACCTCCACGATTCTAGTTTCAATCATGACCTGCTGCGGCATCACATCTATCTGCGCAATGACCTCTTTAATTTTAGCCAAGGCCCCTGCTACGTCACTGACAATAAGTACTTTAGAGCGGCTGAGTCTCTCTTCACTTACTCTTTTACGTTTGCCGATATCGGCACCTGCGAATTCCCAGCCTGCCTGACCGGTCATTTCTAAGACGGTAATCTTACCCCGCGGCGATAGCTGCGGCTCCAGCGCCTTCTTGGCATCCTGGGCATCTATATATTTTAAAGCAAAAACCTCGGTGATGGTGGGCTGGACCTGAGCAAGTTCTACTTCCTGTTTTTTCTGGGCGGTAAGTTTATCAAAAGGGGCAACGGTGATAATATTACCCTGTCTCTCATAAGCATAACCATATGTCTTCAGGACTACATCCAGCGCCCTCTCCCAGGGCACATCTGTGAGTCTGATGGTCACATTCCCGATCACCTCAGGAGTAAAAACAATATTTACCCCGGATTTATAGGAAATGATTTTTAAGACATTACGTATATCTGCCTCCTTAAAATCCAAGGTAACATACTGAGATTTATCCAGGTTCTCCACTACCGCGGTCTGCTCTTCTGCAAAACAAAAATAAGAAATGACTAATAAATTACAAATAACAAATAACAAAATTTTGGTTTTAATATTGGGATTTGGAATTTCCACTATTCTTCCTTCTTCAACTCCACCTCAGTGGGCTGGCCTTCCTTAATGAAAATTACCTTATTTTCTTCTATTTTTAGAACCTGATAATCTCCCACGCTATCGCCTATTTTAACTACCGAGCCATTGACTATGGCGTAAGATATCCCCATTTTATCATAAATAATCCCTTCAAGCAATAAATCTGAAAGACTACTCTCTGTATCCAACTTCAACAGCCGGCCGTCAGCAGTAACCAAGGGGATAAAGGGATTGCGCTTGCCCTTAGAATCATAGATAAACTCCTCTTGAGCAAACGATAAATGACAAATTCCAAATGACAAATAACAAATGAATGCCAAATGACAAATAACAAATAATAAAACTTTAGTTTTGTTATTTGGATTTTGGATTTTATTTTTTAACATATGTCTTCAAGACCAAACTTACATTTTGCAGGAAGTCATTTTTTGTATCGCGCGTAATTCTTAAATCCTGAACCGCGAGATACTCCGGCGCGTTTTCTAAATCATTAAGAAAAGCGCCAAGATTATGATAATCGCAAGATAAATCCAAGGTGAGCAAGAGTGGGCTGGATTTTGCTGGTTCTACTTTTGCTTCCCGGGATGGCTTAATCTGGTTAATCTTGACCTTCTTTTGATTTGCCTGATTAGAGATGTATTCCATCAGGGCCGGTATCTGGTCTTCAGTAATTATTTTTTTGGCTTTTAAAGACGCGCTCTTTTTGTCCTGGTCCTGCTTTGTTTTTAATTCCTGCGTCGCCACTAAATCTTTATTTAATTTATCTATGTCATTTTTTAATTTGCTTATCTTGGGGTCAGACTCCTGGATACCCTTGATTTGCGTCTTTATTACAAATGAAAAATCTAAGTAGACTAAGATAAACGCCGCCAATAGAATCACAACTATTTTCTTATTATCTAATTGCAATTTAGATTGCCAGTTAGTTAATATCATTTTAAACTTCCTCTAAAGATAAAATCGGCTATCTCGTAGCCCCCTACAGCTCTTTTCTGCACAGAATCCAAATCTAAACTGTTAAAGCCGTGAAAGAAATCCGGATCGTTTTTTAAGTTAGTCAGGAACTTATTAATTAACGACATCTCCTGCTTCTGGAGTGATATCGCTGAGCCGTTCAGGTTAAATTTATTGCCTGCTAAAGAAATCTCATTCAGCCACACCCCGGAAGGTAAACCCAGGCTTATCTGATTTAATTTCTCTGCCCAGTTTATCCGCTCGGCGGCTAACTGTCTTATCGCCTGAACATCAGCAGATAAAATGTCATATTCCTCTTTTGCGGAATCAAGTATTTTTCTTTGCGGCTCTTGTGCCTGCCATTTATTATTCAAGGCCTTTAACTGATAACTATTCTTTATATTCACTACTGCCAGGTAAATATGCGTGGCAATTAATAGAGCGAAAATAACGGGCGCAAGGTAAAAAACAGCCTTTGGTTCTAACTTAGTCTTTCTTTCTTTAGGTTTTGCTTTTAATTCTTCTGGTAAAAGATTAATTTCTATCATATCAAATGAAGCCATAACTTATGGAGCACAAAGTGCGACATAAGTTATATGGCTGAATTTGACCCTTGACATTTTTTGAACCTAGGACTGACTCGATATCAAACCTTATTTCATTTCAAAAATGTCAAGGGTAAGTTCGTGCATACAACCCAGCACTTAGCATAAGTGCTGGGTTGTGCACTCACTTACGCAGCGCCAAGCCCACTGCCACTGCCAAGCTGGTAGAGGCGGCCTTTAACGCCTGAGCATCAATATTAGTAGTTATATTTATTTTTTTGAAAGGATCCCAATATTCTACTGCAATACCTAAGGTATTTGCCA
>JACRHO010000058.1 GCA_016212045.1 Candidatus Omnitrophota bacterium
CGGTAAATCCTGATGCTTTGACTCAGCAAGGCCGACTGCCCGTTCCAAATCATCTAAAATATTCAATAATTCCAAGATTAAGCCTTCATTAGCAAATTTGACAAAATCCTGCTTTTCTTTTTCCAGGCGTTTACGCGTATTCTCAAACTCTGCCTGCAGGCGAAGCAACTTATCCCAGTATTCCTTGGCTTTGCCTTGCTCCTCTTTTAGTTTCAGATATTCGGCCTCTTTTAAAGTTACAATCTTCTCTTCTATTTTCTTGTTTTCTGCTTGTTTATTATTATTATGGTTATCCATTTTTTTCTTCTTCAATGAGCAGACGACTTACGGAGTGAAACGACGTAAGTCGTAGGCCCTAAGGCCGTCTGCGAATTGAACCCTTGACATTTTTTGAGTCTAAGTTTGATTCGCTAGCAAGCTTTATTTCAAAAAATGTCAAGGGTAAGTTCGCACAAATAAGTTATGTCGCTTACTTCTAAGATAGGGCTCCATAACTTATGTGCTCACTTATATCCCCTCCAATACCTCTGTTAAAACATCCGAAACATATTCTAGGGCTGGAATAATATGGTTGTAGCGCATGCGCATCGGACCTAAAACCGCCAGCCTTCCCGAAGGTTTATTTTTTAAGTTGTAAGTAGAAACCACTAAAGAACAATTATCCATCTGCGGACAGCCAAGTTCCTCGCCTATATAAACCTTTACCCTTCCTTTAAAATCGCGGTTAATAATATCCAGCAACTGGGCCTTCTCCTCAATTATCTTTAGTAAGAGACGTGTCTTCTCTAAATTTTGAAATTCCGGCTGTTCTAGGATTTGGCTTAAGCCGCGGTAAAAAATCTTATCCTGCCATTCCAAAAAAGAGACGATGCCGGCATAATGCGTCACCTGGGATAAAACTTCCGAGGTCTTCTCTAAGGCATCTTCCAGGCGCATGATCTGTCTTTTATATTCATGCAGAATACAGCTTTTCTCTTCCTCTAAAAGTTCCATCTGTGCAACAAGAAAATCCACATAATAACGGTAACCCTTATCCGTGGGAATCTTGCCGCCCGAGGTATAGGGGTGGGTAAGGTAGCCTGCCTCTTCCAGCTCAGCAAAAATATTTCTGATGCTGGCTGAACTCAAGTCAAATTCCTGGGCAACGTCCTCCGAAGAAACCGGCTCTGCCTCTTTGATATAGTGGTCTATAGCGGCGGATAAAACTGCCCTTCTTCTTGCGTCATAATCCACTGCCCTAACCATTATTAACCTCCTTTTAGCAGTTTTTGCTAAAAGCAAATTCTAACATAAATTGCGGCTTTGTCAACGGCGAAATTTACTGTCCCGCATCGGAAATGGTTAGCACTTAACTATAAAGAGTGCTAACTGAAGCTTAAAAAAATTATTCTTCTTTTTCCAATATTATTTTTATCCCATGGATATTCACGTGTTTGTCTTCCATTAAATAATGGATGTATTCTAACCTTTTTATGTCCTTTAAAGAATAAAGCCGGCTCTTCTTGCCGATCCTTTTTGGCCGCACCACCCCTACCTTATCTAATTGCCGCAGGGTCCAAACCGGCAAATCTACGAGTCTGCTTGCTACACTGATAACATATACGGGCTCGTCTGGACTAATCTGAATATCAAAAAGTGGCATATTCCTTGTCTTCCTTAACAGGGTATACTATGACATAAAATAATTATTTTGTCAAAAAAAATTAACAAATTTTGTTAGATATTCTAATAAAAACAAAACTTTAACCCGCTTTCGCTTCGGTAGGTTTGGAGAGGACTGCAAGACCTTTTCTCTATTTCCATAATCCTCTTTTATTCTCTTTTGCTTCCCGGTATAATTCTTGGAATAGTTCTGCATACTTCAGGTTAGGAGGAATATTTATCAGATTAGCATATCCCTTTTTGAGTAATGCAGCATTTAAAAATATCAGACCAGGTAAGTCGTTACACTCGTAAGAAAAAACATAAACGTAGCCAAGAAGCCTTTTTGAGCTATCGTATTTGCTAAGATCAAACTCTATTTTAACTCTTTTAGCTTCTACTAACTTCTTAATAAATTCTAATGCCTCTTGGCTTAAATCTTGATTATCTAACTCAGCTTTCCAGATATTCTTATATGGCTTTTTCATTCTAGCAAATTCAGAGGTATCTATACCTATTAACCGCACCTGCTCTCCATTTTCAAGCCGGAGCGTTTCGTTATCAACCACATTAGTTACTAAGACATTGCTGTAATCGTATTCGCTAGGAACAGCCCTTTTTTGAACTCGTATAATTCCGTGTCCGGGTAATTTTGCCCACTGACATTTATTTTTAACACATTTACATCCTAAATTATACTTCTTTGCATCATAGCATTCTCTCCATTCACAAGTGCTAAATATGGATTCTTCATTTATAGAACGGCAAATTTGACTAGAACAACCATCACTTATACAATCTTCATCAGAAGAACATTCTCCATAAGTTGAGCGACCACAAAATTCCTCTGAATAAACCTTGTCTAAAGCAAAGGGGAGAAAACTATTAAAAAAAAGAATTAGCAATATAAATAGAAATTTTCTCATAGGATTTTCTTTCTCTACTCTATTTTGGAATCCATCTTCTTATTGCTAGATGATATCTTGGGTTCGATAAATTTACTGGGGAGAATAGCTTTTATAGTATCGAGGAGAATATACCCTTCTTTTTCTTCACTTGCAAAACCAGTTCCCTTAATAACAAGAAAGGTTTTGCCTTCGATAGATAATATACCTGCGATTCTCACATCCCTCACAATATCTACTCTACATTTACTTACATTATAATAAATATCATATGCTATTGTTTTATTGAAATTAGCTGTTTTATCTTCCGCAAACGCTAGATTAATTATTAAGAATAAAAGGCAGGCAATATTTGCAAAAAATATAACTTGATATTTATTCATCTTTTTTATTTTTTTGTACATAGTTCCTCCTTTTATTTAGATTAATCAAGGTTAATTTAGCATATTCCTAAGCCTTGTCAAGACTCAATTCTAATCTCACCTTTTGAGCCATTAGATTAGGTAGTCTTACTCTCACTTTAATACCTTTTTGTAAGTATTTTATCTCCTCTACGCTGCCTTGGCGGTAAAATAAATCAATCAAGTCCATCCGGGAATGCGGAATGGTCAACTCCAATAGAGACATCCGTGGCTGAAAATAATTCTGGACCTCTTGTAACAACTTGTCTAAGTTCTGCTGGGATTTCGCAGAAATGGCCACTGGATTTTTGAAATCACGCAGCAATCTATCCAGCCAGATTTTATCATCTAAAAGGTCAATTTTATTTAAGGCAGTAATCACGGGTTTATCTTGCGTCTGCAATTGTTTTAATACCTCAAATACGGCGTGGCTATGCTCATAGACCCGCGGATGAGCCACATCTAATACGTGGATTAAAAGGTCGGCATCTACTACTTCCTCCAGCGTCGCTTTAAAGGCCTCAATGAGATGGTGGGGCAACTGGTGCAAGAATCCTACCGTATCAGAAATAATAATATTCTCACCGTTCGGCAATTTTAAACTTTTAGATAACGGGTCTAAAGTAGTAAAGAGGGTCTCGGAAACAAACTGGCCTGCGCCTACCAGCGCGTTTAGCAAAGTAGATTTGCCGGCATTGGTATAACCCACTAAGGCCACGCTAGGAATAGCATTCTCTTTTCTTTTTTTCTTTAGGGTCAAACGATGCTGACTAAAGTGCCTTAAGTCTTCTTTTAATTTATCAATTTTCTTCCTAATCCTTCTGCGGTCAACTTCCAATTTCTGCTCGCCCGGGCCGCTCGTGCCGATACCGCCGCCCAAACGCGACAAAATTATTCCTTTACCCACCAACCGAGGCATGAGATACTGCAACTGCGCCAGTTCTACCTGCATTTTTCCTTCAGGACTCTTGGCGTGCCGGGCGAAGATATCTAAAATTAACTGCGTGCGGTCAATGGTCTTCTTACCGATGACCTCTTCTAAATTTCTCTGCTGCGTTCCGGATAAATCCCGGCTAAAAATAACCGTATCAATTGCTTCTTCCTGGCACAAAAGGGCTATCTCTTCGGTCTTGCCTCTACCGATAAAAAAATTAGGCGTGGGCTTATCGCAAAGATAAGTAATGTTGTCCGCTGCCTCTGCGCCGCTTGTAGTAGCTAACTCTTCCAATTCCTGCGTAATATCTTCCAGGCGCCAGTTATCTTTTTCCGATTTTAATTTTATAGTGACTAATAATGCTTTTTCCATAGTTAAATTTTACTAAAGATTCTAGTCGCGATTGCTTTTGGTGTATCCTGCTGTTTCGCTTCAATCCACTTTATCCGCTTATCCTTCCTAAACCAAGTAAGCTGCCTTTTGGCGTAAAGGCAGGTATTGTGTTTCATCAGCCGTTTTGCCTCTGCTAAATCATACTGCCCGGTGAAATAACCCTTTAATTCTTTTATGCCGATGGCTTGGTGAGCGGTCCTGCTTAATTTCAACCTCAGCAATTTTTTTACCTCATCTAACAGCCCTTGTTTAAACATCTTCTCTATGCGTTCCTTGATCCTTTGATAAAGTTTATCTCGTGGCATATTCAGACAAAAAATCTTTATCTCGTAGTTATTACCCAAACCCTTCCTTTCTTTCTGCAACTGGGAGATTGGCTTACCCGTAGTTTCAAATACTTCCAGAGCGCGCACGATCCGCCGGGTATCATGGGGATGAATCTTTTTGGCTGCCAGCGGGTCAAACCGGTTTAATCTTTTATGCAGATAATTGCTACCAAGGCGCTGGGCTTGCTGATAGAGGCGCCTGCGCAGACTCTCATCCTGAGCCTTCGCCTTAAATATCCCATCAATTAAAATGGACATATAAAGGCCAGTCCCGCCCACAAAGAGCGGGGTTTTATTCCGATGGATAATTTCCTTAATCTTTTTGGCTGCCTGCCGCCTGTATCTGGATACATCATATTCCTTCTCGGGCGGGATGATGCCGAGTAAATGGTGCCTCACCTTTTTTATTATCTGTCGGGATGGCGCAGAGGTAATAATATCCATCTTTTTATAGACCTGCATAGAATCGCAAGAGACAATCTCTGCCTTTAATTTTTTGGCTAAATAAACTGCGGTCTCGGATTTTCCTGTTGCTGTCGGCCCAACTAAAAAAAATATTTTTGATTTTTGCATTTTGAATCTTTAAGGGTAGATCTTTGTGGGGTAACCTTGCTGGGCGAGCCAGGCTTCCAATTCCTTTGCCTGGCTGTATTGCTGCAACTTAGCCACCCTGACCCGATAAACCTTCTTGCCTTGCGAAACCGCCTCTTCAGCGTAGGCAGGGTAACCTTGCAGGATTAATTTCTGCACTAGATTGTTAGCATTGGCACTGCTGGAAAATGAGCCTATCTGGACAGTGTAATATGAGGCCGAAAAAGACAGTTCTCCATCAAGCCGGGCCTCCAGGCTTAAAGGAAAATCCTGTTTTAATTTAGTGAGATACTTTTCTGCCTCCGCTATATTTCCTTTTTTGGCCTGGCAGAGGCCCAGCCGATAAAAAATCATCCCCTCTAATTTAGTGCGGGGGCTATCCTTTAGTATCTGTTGATACTGCACCTCGGCATTAGGATAATCCCCGCTTAAAAAATAGGTATCGCCTAAACTAAGTCTGGCCTCTTCTTTCAAATTACTTTCTTTAAATTCCTCTAAGATTATCTCAAATATATCTGAGGCGCGCAGGTAATTGCCATCCTTTAAATAACTTAAACCCAAAATATAATAAAGCTCATCTAAGGCCGCAGCCTGGCTATTCGTAGCAGCAAGGACCCGCTCCCCCTCTGCTACAGCCAGTTTATAATCGCCGCTCAACAAATGCGCCCTGATTTTTTCTAAATTAAGGGCATAAACATTAGAAACACCAATAACCAAACACCAATAACCAAATAATAACCAAAAACCAATAACCAATTTA
>JACRHO010000059.1 GCA_016212045.1 Candidatus Omnitrophota bacterium
CTATTACATTGACAAGAAAGGCGACGTCTCCTGCGCCAAGATGGCCAGGGGCAAGTGTAAAGGAGGTAGCCCAAAGAATGTAGCCAAATGCGGAATCAAGAGAAAAGAGGGTTATCTTTATTTCGTGGACAAGAAAGGCGATGTCTCCTGCGCCAAGATGAAAAGAGGCGGCAAAAAAAAGAAAAAAAGATAAAACAACAAGAGAAAAGCCCCTGTAATAATGGTTAATGAGCACATAATTTACGGCGTTATCTATTGCGTAGTGACGTAAATTATATGTGCGAATTAACCCAGCACTAATTTAGTTAAACAAATGTTAGTTATTAAATTAGTGCTGGGTAAGTTCGTGCATACAATTTATGTTCACTATCGTTCCATAAATTGTGCACTCACTTAGGTTACAGGGGCTTTCTTGCTCCTGGTCAATTATGCATTACCGCAGACATATAAGATTAATTATTTTAGCCGGCTTAATTGTTTATTTGAATTCTTTGAAAAACGGTTTTGTCTGGGATGATGTTTTTGTAGTCATTAATCATGACTTTATTAAAGGTTATAAATTAATCCATCAGATATTCCTGAAGCCGTTTTTTTATTTTGCTCGGCCCGAATACCTGTATTATCGGCCAGTAGTGAGTTTGTCCTATGCGCTGGATTATACTCTTTGGGGGTTAAATCCTTTTGGTTTTCATTTAACCAATGTTTTACTGCATATCTGCGCCGCACTCTTAATCTATCGGTTGATAGATTTATTATACGATGACCGCAGCCTTTCTTTCTTTTCAGGTTTAATCTTTACCGTCCATCCCATTAATACTTCAGTGGTGAATTATGTTACCAGCAGGGCAGATATATTATCTTTATTATTCACGGCATTGTCTTTGATCTTATTTTTCCAAGCCCACAGTCATAGGTCGTATATTTTGTCCGTTGTCTGTTTTGTCTTGGCAGTATTATCCAAGGAATCCAGCATTATTTTGCCTTTCTGCCTGATATCTATCAATGAAATCTACTCTCGCGAGAAGAGAAATATTAGCAGACGCTGGTATTTTATCTTTATAGGGACTGCCATTGTGTATATTTTATTCAGGATAAAAATCTTAAGGCTTGCTGCGGATATTCTGCCTTCAGGAAAAATAAACTTACTCTCAGGCATATTTACCCTGCCTGTCATTATTCTGGATTATTTAAAATTATTGTATTTGCCCTTTGGGCTGCATATGCTGCGTAATATTAATATTCTGCCTTTGGCAGGGACAAATATATTTCTATTTTTAATTTTAGCAGGATTTACAGCGGCAGTTCTATTATTAATTTTCAGAATAAATAAAAATATATTTTTGGCCTTAGGATTTTTCCTGCTCTGGCTTTTGCCAGTAGCTTCTATCTCGGTAAGAAACCCGGAATATTATCTTCAGCAGCGCGCAATTATGGAAGAGCACTGGCTATATCTTCCCAGTATCGGTATTTTTATCATTACCGTCTATCTATTAAGAAGGATAACCAGATTCCTGGGGAAGGAGTCTTATAAAATAATACTTTTATTATTTATAGTGTATTTATCTATAATTACCATAAGAGAGAATAGTCATTGGAGGAATAATTATTCTTTGTTCACGCATACCTTAAAATATGTAAAGAATAGCATTACCGCTTATAAGAATATGGGATGGGTTTATATCAATAGGCAGGATATACCAGAGGCACTTAAGATGTATAAAAAGGCACTTGGATTAAAACAGGATGATAATTCTAAGTTAGCAATGTATAAAAATATTTCTTATGCCTATTTTTTAGATAATCAATTGGAGGAGGCAAGAAACTATTGCTTGAAGGCATTAGCGATTCAGGATAATGATGCGGATGCCTTCGGCCAATTAGGGCTTATAGAGGCAAAGGCCGATTTAAATAAGGCAAAAGAAGATTGGAAAAAGGCCGCTGAGGCAGACCCCCTTAATGCCGCCGCTTTTAATAATTTATTATCCTTATCCGGGTCAGATAAAAATATAAGGCAATATCTGCTTGATAAATACGGCAGTTTATTAAATAAATATAAAAATTTTCAGCAGTATAAAATATACCGTGCATTGGGATTAATTTATCTTTATAATAATGAACCCGGCCTGGCATCCGCCGCTCTGAAAAAGGCATATCAGGTTAATCCTTACGATGTAAAAATAAATAATGCCCTGGCTGTTTACTATGCTCAGTCAGGGGATTTTCGGCAGGCAGTGAAATTCTTTAAAACCGCATTAAGATTAAACCCCTTTGAAAAAGAAACCTATTTAAATTTCGCCAATCTTTATGAGCAGTGGGGCAACTTAAAAGAGGCAGAGCGTTTAAGAGAAAAGGCGAGCACAGTAAATCTCTTTAATTAGGAATGAACTACCATAATCCCACCTCGTAGGTGGGAGCGGGGTTGAAGATGAACGGAAATATTATTATCAGAGGCGCCAAAGAGCATAACTTAAAAAATATCAATCTGGAGTTGCCCCGCAATAAATTAATTGTCATTACCGGCCTTTCTGGTTCAGGGAAATCCAGCCTTGCCTTTGATACTATTTATGCCGAAGGACAGCGCCGCTATGTAGAGAGTTTATCCGCCTATGCCCGGCAGTTCCTGGAGCAGTTGCAGAAGCCGGATGTAGAATATGTAGAGGGGCTGTCGCCGGCGATTTCCATTGAACAGCGCACTGCCGGCGGCAACCCCCGTTCTACTGTCGCCACCCAGACGGAGATTTATGATTATTTAAGACTTCTTTTTGCCCGCATCGGAAAAGTATTGTGTTATCAGTGCGGCGAGCAGGTAGAGAAACAGAGCGCTCAAGAGATAGTCCAGAACTTAATCACTTTAGCTTCTGGCACAGAGATTCAGGTTTTGGCGCCTCTTGTCCGGGGTAGAAAAGGAGAATACCGCGATATATTTAACTCAATTCAGAAATCCGGATTTGTGCGGGTGCGCGTGGACAATAAAATCTGGGAATTGCCGGCAAACCCCGTTAGAAATACTTATGACCTCAAGGAAAAAAATAAGATTTCTAACGGGGCAAAAATTAAACTCAAAAAATACCAGGTGCATAATATTGAAGTAGTGGTGGATAGGCTCCTCGTAAAGCCGCAAGTAAGAGCGCGGCTCACCGATTCTATAGAGACAGCCTTGAAGGTGGGTAAGGGAATTGTGATTGTTAGCCAACCAGAGAAAGCCAAAGATTTGGTTTTTAGCGAGCAATATGCCTGCGCTAAATGCGGCATTAGTTACTCTGAGGTTGAGCCGCGGATCTTTTCTTTTAATTCGCCTTATGGGGCCTGCCCTGCCTGTAATGGCCTGGGCACAAAACTTGAATTTGACGCAGATTTAATCATTCCTGATAAGAATAAATCGATAAACGCAGGAGCGCTTGAGCCCTGGAGGAGGGGAGGACGCGGCTACATACTTTATTATCGCTGGTTAATCCGTCAGTTGTCTTACCAGATGGATTTTGACCTGGATACACCGTTTAAGAGATTAACTAAAGACGCGCAGCGGGCAATACTTTACGGAACCCAAGAAGAGCTCGGGGGTAAACCCTTTGAAGGAATAATCCCGCATTTAGAAAGATTATTTCACCAGACGCAAAGCGATTATCTTAAAGAAGAGATTTCGCGCTTTATGTCGAGCCTCCCTTGCCCTGCCTGCCAGGGTGCAAGGCTCAAAAAAGAAAGTTTGAGCGTTAAGGTAAACGGAAAAAATATCTGGGAAATAACTCAGATGTCTATAAGAGAGGCGCATAGTTTCTTTTCCAATTTAAAATTAACTGAGCGGGAAAGAATTATTGCCCGCCTTGTATTAAGAGAAATTATCCAGAAGTTGCAATTCTGTATTAATGTGGGGCTGGATTATCTTACATTAGACAGAAAGAGCGCGACGCTTTCCGGCGGAGAGGCGCAGCGCATCCGTTTGGCGACGCAGGTAGGCTCAGGGTTAGTCGGCGTGCTCTATATTTTAGATGAGCCCAGCATCGGTTTACATCAGCGGGACAATGCCAAGTTGTTATCTACGCTAAAGGCATTAAGGGACTTGGGGAATACCTTAATTGTCGTAGAACACGATGAGTCTACTATCCTCTGCGCGGATTACATCGTGGATTTGGGTCCCGGCGCAGGCAGGCACGGCGGAGAAGTGGTCTTTAGTGGCACTAAAGAAGATTTATTAAGACATCCTACTTCGCTCACCGCAAAATATTTAAGAAAAGATACCCAGATAAATTTACCGTCCAGAAGAAGACCGACTGAGAAGGTAAAATTTTTAGAGATAAAAGGAGCCCGCCAGCATAATCTGAAAAATATTGATGTCAGGTTTCCCCTGGGGGTATTTATCTGCGTTACCGGCGTATCCGGCTCTGGAAAATCTACTCTCATTGACGAGATATTGTATCGGGCCTTAGCCCAGAGATTATATAAGGCCAAAGAGAAACCCGGTCGGTATGATAAAATTATCGGAGATGAATTTATTGATAAGGTGATTGTGGTGGATCAGTCTCCTATTGGCAGGACTCCCCGCTCTAACCCGGCAACCTATACCGGGGTATTTAATCACATCCGCGATATATTCAGCAAATTGCCCCAGGCGCGTCTGCGCGGTTATAAGCCGGGCAGATTTTCTTTTAATGTCAGGGGCGGACGTTGCGAGGCCTGCAGCGGCGATGGGATTAAGAAAATTGAGATGCATTTCTTAGCGGATATTTATGTGCGTTGCGACGTCTGTAAAGGAAAACGTTTCAATGAGGCAACCTTAGAGCTAAATTACAAAGGTAAATCCATTGCGGATGTTTTGGAGATGACTGTAGAAGAGGCCTTGGATTTATTTGTCAATGTGCCTAAGATAAAACATATCCTGCAATACCTTTATGATGTGGGTTTAGGTTATATCCAACTGGGGCAGTCTGCTACCACTTTATCCGGAGGAGAGGCCCAGCGGGTTAAACTTTCCGCAGAACTAAGCCGGCGCGCAACCAGCAAGACACTGTATATTTTAGATGAGCCCACCACCGGCTTACATTTTGCCGATGTAGAAAAACTTATTGCTGTTCTGCAGCGCTTGGTAGATAAAGGTAATACTGTAATTGTCATTGAGCACAACTTAGAGGTCATCAAATGCTGCGATTATATTATTGATTTAGGACCAGAAGGAGGAGATAAGGGCGGGGAGGTGATTGCCTCTAGCAGTCCGGATGAGCTGGTTAAGAATACTAGGTCTTATACCGCCCAGGTTTTAAGAAAGGTGTTGAAGAGAGAGTAGCGAAGTGATATAGTTGAGGGGTGTGCATTATGCACACCCCTCATTGCGAGGAGCCGTAGGCGACGAAGCAATCTAAAAAGCGGGATTGCTTCGGCACTTCGTGCCTCGCAATGACGAAAGAATCATGTATACTATTCATATAGTTAATAATCACCAAGCAAATCCCAATAATCAAATTCCAATAATCAAACATAATAGGTTTGGTAAATTGGTTATTGGTTTTTGGTTATTATTTGGTGTTTGGTTTTTGGTTATTGGTGTTTTGCCTTTATATGCCCAGGATGCCAAAGAGGAAGAGGCGCTTTTTGTCGCCCAGAAGGCATTTGCGGATGGGTTTTATGAAGTAAGTTTAGAGTTATTAGAACGTTTTATAAAAAATTATCCCACCTCCCCTAAAATTCCGGAAGCAAATTTATTCATCGGAGAGTGTTATTTCCATCAGAACAAATTCCTGGATGCCCTGAATAAATTTAATCAGCTTTTAAATAATCCTCACCGCCTGGATATTCAGGATGCCGTCTTCTACTGGATCGCAGAATTGCATTTTAAAGGCAATGACTTTAAAACCGCCGCCCAGTTCTATACGAAGCTCATTGACAATTTTCCTAAATCTGTTTATACGCCTTCGGCTTATTATTCATTAGCCTGGTGTCTCTTTCAAGAACGCGATTTCTTTAGTGCCCTTAGCTATTTCAAAATGGTAGAAGAAAAATTTCCTCAGCACCCCACAGCGCAAGACGCTTCTTTTAAGATAGTAGAATGCCTGTATAACTTAAAAGACTATCAGGAATTAAAGAAGAGAATTAAGTCTTATCTTAAAGCGCATTCCAAGGATAATATAAAACTTAATTATCTTTATTTCTATCTGGCAGAGGCAGATTACTATTTGGGCAATTTCCAAAATGCCATTGATACATATTCCAAAGTTACCTTAAATACCCGCGATGACAAGATATTCTCCCTATCTAAACTAGGAATGGGTTGGGCGTATTTAAAGTTAAAACAATACCAAAAGGCAGAGGATAGTTTTTTTCTGGTTAAAACAGAGGCCTTAGAGAAGACAAGCAAGGATATATTATTGTTAGGCAGGGCGGCTTTAAGTTTCGAGACCCAGAAGTTCTCTGAGGCAAAAAATATATATCACGAGTTAATAAATACCGCCTCAGACCCTGCGGTTTGTCTGCAGGCATATTTAGGCAAGGCCGAGGCCCTTTACAATACTGCTGATTATCCAAAGGCAGTGGAGGTTTACCAGGAGGCGCTGCAAAAGACTAACGACAGTACCCCGAAAGAATTAGTGGATAAGTTGCATTATGGCCTGGCCTGGTGCTTCTTAAAGGACGGCCTTTTTAAAGAAGCAATAGATGAATTTCAGAAGATTGCTAAAGGAACAGAGGATAAAATAATTAAAGTGGCAGCGCTCTGCCAGATCGGAGATACCTATCAGGATTCAGGTAACTATGATAAGGCCATTGAGGCATATGATAAGATATTGAAGGATTATCCGGATAGTTTCTACAGCGACTATATCCAGTATCAGTTAGGCCTGACACTGCTAAAGGTATCTCGTTATGACGGCGCAATTATGGCCTTCCAATCCTTGAGGAATAATTTTCCTAATTCCAAACTCTTGGATGATGCCTATTACGCGCTGGGGTTAAGCTATTTTCAAAAAGAAGATTATAATTCCAGTAAAGAGATTTTTCAAGAATTCCCTCAGGAATTTAAAGACAGCAATCTCAAAGCCCAGGCGATGTATATGTTGGGAACCTGCCTTTATAATTTAGGCAGATATCTTGAGGCAATAGAAGTCTTTAAAAATGTTATCCGGATGCATAATCAGGATACCGAACTCCTCCAGAAGGCCGAGTATGAAATAGCCGATTGTTTCTATCAGCTCGGCAACGATACAGAGGCGATGAATAGATTTAAGGCCCTGCGCGCAAAATACCCGGATTCAAAACTTACCCCTGAGGTAATCTGGTGGTTAGGCGAATATTATTATCGGCATAATGATTTAGTTCTGGCGCGCCGGTATTTTTCTGCTCTCATCCAGGATTTTCCCCAGAGTAATTTAGTCGCCTCTAGTTTCTATACCCTGGGTTCAACCTATGAAGAGGAATCAAGGCACGAGGAGGCAGTGGAAAATTTTAAAAAAGTAATGGCTAAAGAGCGCTCTGATTTGGCTGGTCAGGCCGGTATTGCCATCGCCGATATCTATGTCAAAGAAGAAAAATTAGACCAGGCCCTTAAGACTTATCAGGATGTCTTAAAAGAATATCCCAACCTTGCTAATTCTGTTTATCCTAAGCTCGCAGAGGTATATTTTAAAATGGATAATTATGCTGAGGCGCTAAATTTTTACCAGAAGAGTTTAGAGATAGTCCCGGTCAGAGAAATGGCGCAGATTCAATTTAAAATAGGCGAGCTCAAACAGGCGCAAGGAGAGAGTGATGAGGCAGTGGAGGAATATCTGAA
>JACRHO010000060.1 GCA_016212045.1 Candidatus Omnitrophota bacterium
AAAAGAAGATAAAATTATTGATGAAAAGGTAGTTGACAAATTAAGAAATATCTTAATCACTATTGGCAGGGTCTTGATTAATTCCGATAATACCCCAGATTTCTATGCCCTGGCTGCCTCGGATATCAACCTGGGCTTAGACTACATCTTGATTGGCAGTACGTTAGATATCAAAAAGTCTTATGCCGGTTATCTGCCGTGGATGGAAGCCAATAAAAGATATGTGATTAAATTTAACCTGTCCCCTGAGGCAATCGGGGATACGGCTGGAACGCATATTAATTACTATGATATAAAATTTGTGGATTTCTTGAGTGCTCAAATTGCCCAGCGGATTGCGGCTAGATTTCAGCAGCCAGAATTAAAAAAATATTTTCAGGTCGAGTCCTCAAACGGCAGGTTCAGTAATGGCGACCTTATCTTTGAATACTCTATAAAAGAAATTGCCAAACCAGAAAAGCAAATTGAGGTAAAAGAGGTAGCATTAGATACGATTGCCTATTGCCTGAGGACTTATGAGTTTAAGGATTTTAATAACGTAGAAATAACGAATTTGGCCCTGCAGGATAAACTGGTCTTAAGCCAAGGGGCTATTTTGGCCAGGCCTTTTGAGCAATAATTTTAACCTTCCTTGCCTCTATTCTAATCTTACCTTCGGCAACTAATCTGATGGCTTGCGGATAAATTTTATGTTCTACCTGGTGAATCTTTTTTTCTAACGATTCCAGGGTATCAACTTCTCTTATCTTTACTGCCTGCTGCAAGATGATCGGCCCGTGGTCCATTTTTTCATCCACAAAATGCACAGTCACCCCGGTTATCTTTGCCCCGTAATCAAAGGCGTCTTTTATTGCGTGTGCGCCTTTAAAAGCAGGCAAGAGCGCCGGATGGATATTTAAAATTTTATTTTGATAACGGCTGACTAACTGGGGCCCGAGTATCCGCATAAAACCCGCCAGAACTATTAAATCAATTTTATTCTCTTCTAAATGCTGGATGATTTTATTTTCAAAATCTTCAATACTAGCGAAATCTTCTCTTTTTACCAAAGCCACCTTTACCCCGGCGCGTTTTGCTTTACTAATTACCGGCGCATTTGGCTGATCGCAAACTAAGAGGGCTAAATTTGCTTCCAGTTTCCCTTTCTTAATTGCCCTGGCAATGGCGGAAAAATTTGTCCCTCTACCTGAGGCAAACACTGCTATATTCATGCTCTTATCCCTGCCTGCCGGCAGGCAGGCTTATCGTTTTCATTGGACAGGCCTTGACGCATTCACCGCAAGAGGTGCATTTATGATAATCTATTACTGCTAAATTGTCAATGACATGTATAGCATCAACCGAACAGACCTGCTCGCATTTTTTGCAGGCAATACAGCCTACCGGGCAGACTACTCTGGTATCTTTCCCCAAGTCATGCGAACTACAGGCAACATAGACATTATGGGTTACGGGAACTAAACTAAATAGTTTTTTCGGACAGGCCTCTACACATTTATTGCAGGCCTTGCATTTATTTTTGTCCACTATAGGCAGACCTTCATCTGACATACTAATTGCGCCAAAGGGGCAGGCTTTTGCGCAGGTGTCAAAACCCAAACAGCCAAATACACATTCTTTGTGTCCGCCTAAGACTAAATTTGCCGCCACGCAGTCCTCTATCCCCTCGTAGATAAACCTATTCTTTACCTTGCTGCCGCCATTACAATGCAAAACCGCTATTTTTTTTACTTTCTTTTCTAGTTTTTTCCCTAATACCTGAGCAATCTTTTCTTTAATCTTCTCTTCGGCCACGCGACAGGAGTCTATGTTGGTTTTGCCGCTTAAGAGACTTTCAGCAAAACCAAAGCAGCCTGCTTGGCCGCAGGCGCCGCAGTTAGCCGCTGGAAGCAGTCCGTGGATTTTTTCTAAACGCGGATCTACCTGGATGGCAAAATTTTTTGCGGCAATGGCCAGGCCCGCGCCGAATATTAAACCTAAAAAACCCAAAGTTAATATGGGGGTTAAAATCTCCATTTAAAACCTGAATCCATTAAAGCCAAAAAAACTCAAACTCATAATTGAGGCAATGATAAAACCCAGGGGAAAATCTTTTAGACTTTTCGGGACATGACATAGTTCTAAGCGCTCCCTGATACCAGACATTAAAAGCATCGCCAAGGTATAACCTAAGCCCACACAGATGCCTTGAAACACCGAATAATAAAAACTCCCCGGCAGGCTCTTTCCATTCACAAAAAACATATCTATATTTAAAACTGCCACGCCTAATACTGCGCAGTTGACTGTAATTAAAGGCAGGTATATCCCAAAAAATCTATAAAGCGGCGGGCTAATCTTTCTAATCACCATCTCCACAAACTGCACGAAAGTAGCAATGACTAAAATAAAAGAGATGGTGCGTAGATAAGTCAAATGAAACGGCACTAAAAGAAAACGATAGATTAACCAGGTGATAATAGAAGACATGGTGGTCACGAAACACACCGCTAAACTCATTGCCAGGGCAGGCTTGGTCTCTTTAGAAATAGCAATAAAAGAGCACAAACCCAAAAACCGCGAGAGGATAACATTGTAAAGAAATACTGCTGAAATAAAAATAGTTAAAAACTGGGCTATGTTCATTTTGCCTTTGCCTCTTTCCTATTTTTTAATAAGTTAAAAAATCCCAGCAATAAACCGATTACTAAAAGCGCGCCTGAAGGCATTGCGAAAATAAAAGCAGGCTCAAACCCTTTAATTAAGGTATAACCCAAAAACTTACCTGTCCCTAAAAATTCTCTAATCCCTGAAATAAGTATCAATGCTAAAGTAAAACCCACACCCATGCCTAAGCCATCAAATAATGAATCTGCTACCGAATGTTTTGAGGCATAGGCCTCAGCCCTTCCTAAGACAATGCAGTTTACTACAATCAGCGGAACATAAATACCTAAGGCGCGGTTTAATGCCGGGCTATAGGCCTTCATTACTAACTCTGTAATAGTAACGAAGGTGGCAATCACTACGATGTAGCAAGGTATCCTTACTCGCTCTGGAATAATATTTTTGAGCAGGGCGATAATAATATTGGAACCTAAAAGCACAAAGGTGGCAGCAATACCCATGCCAATGCCGTTTATCACCGAAACCGAGACCGCTAGTGTCGGGCAGAGACCTAATGCTAAGACAAAGGTCGGGTTCTCTTTGATGATACCCTTCAGAAATTCAGCGATGTATTTTTTCATTTCGTTCCGTATATTCTATTTTTAGTATACCTGTCAATAATCGGCGTGGCCGCATTCATCATTAGGATAGCATAGGATACCCCTTCAGGATAACCGCCCCAGAGCCGGATAATCGCTGTGAGCAGGCCGCAAGCCCCGCCAAAAATAATCTGGCCTTTGCGGGTCAAAGGCGAAGTAACATAATCTGTGGCCATAAAGAATGCCCCTAAGATTAAGCCGCCCGACAATATATGAAAGAGCCAATCGCCACTCAATAATCCTTTGGGACCAAATATATAGGTAAATATACCTACAGTAAATACATAAGTAATGGGTATATGCCAGGAGATATAACCCTTAAATAAAAGAAAGGCCGCGCCCAGGAGAAGCGCCAAGATACAGACCTCGCCAATACAGCCCCCTCTTTTACCTAAGAATAAATCTAAATAGGAGATGCTTTCTATGAGTTTTCCTTCCTTAAGCGCTGCCAGCGGCGTAGCAGAAGTTACGGCATCGTAATTTAAGGGTTGGGTAAAACCCGTCATATATTTTGGCCAGGAGGCCATTAAAAAAACCCTCCCCACTAATGCCGGGTTAAAAATATTCTGGCCTAAGCCGCCAAAGACCTGTTTGCCGATGGCAATGGCAAAAAATGAACCCACTATCGGCAGCCAAAAAGGAACTTCAGGCGGCAAATTATAGGCAAGTAATAAGCCAGTAAGAAAGGCGCTGCCATCTAAAATAGTCACTTTTCTTTTGGTGAAAAGCTGCAAAATCCCCTCGGTGATTATTGCAGTAACCACGCCTAACATAATGCACCATAATGCGCTCAAGCCAAAGATAATCACGCCGGCAATGCCTGCGGGAAAAAGGCTTAACACCACCATCCACATAATTTTAGTTACCGACTCATCCTTATGTAGATGCGGAGAAACCGAAACTATAAAATTATTTTTCATCCCGTTAGAAACCTCCAATTAATCCCGTTACAATATAGTTTCTAACGGGATTCATTGTCTATTAACGCCTTAATTTCTTCTGCTTTTTTAGTCACCGCGTCTATCACTGCCTTGGAAGATATAGTTGCGCCGGTGACGGCCTGAATACTAGCGAGATTATCTATATTTTTATCCGCAAACTGTCCAGTAAAAGTATCTTCAGCCACGCGGCTGCCTAAACCCGGGGTCTCATTATGACTGATAACCTTTATCGCCAAGATTTTTCCTTCCGGCGCCATTCCCACCATAGTCTCAATATCACTAGAGTAACCCTTACCAGTGGCCTTGAAGGCGATACCTACTAATTTTGCGTCTTTATCATGCGCTTTATAATAAAGGACAGTATCATCTTTCTTGACTGCCTCAAAATGCTCTCCTTCAGGGATTACTTCTTTCAGACTTGTCTCTTCTTCTGACTGGGCCTGGGCAATAATTTTTGCTTTAGTTAAAGAGTTTACCCCGGCTAAAAGCCCGGCAGCCACAAAACAGATTAATGCCAAAATAAAACCGTAACGGACCATCTCTTTCATCCCGTTAGAAACCTCCTTTAAATCCCATTAAAAAACAGTTTCTAACGGGATTCATTCTGCACACTCCAGTTTTGCCCTCTTTATAGACTGCACTAAGTTTCTATTTGCCGGACAGACATAACTGCAAAGACCGCATTCAATGCAGTCCATTACCCCATAAGTTTTCGCCTGGGCCCAGATTTCCTTTTCCGCCGCCAGATTAATCAAACAGGGCATTAACCCCGCCGGGCATTCTCTGACGCAGGCGCCGCAACGGATACAAAATTCCTCCTCCTGAATTCTGGCTTCTCTTTCGTTCATTAAAATAATCCCGGTGGTAGATTTTATCACCGGCACCTCATCAGTATATTGGGCAATACCCATCATTGGCCCACCAACAATAATCTTAGCCGGCTCTTCTTTTAAAGGCCCGCAGTAAGCAATTAATTCTTTAATTGGGCTGCCTATGCGCACTAAAAGATTTTTAGGTTGAGATAGGCAACTGCCCGTTACCGTAACTACGCGCTCATATAAGGGCTTAGCTAAATATACTGCTTCGTAGATGGCATAAACCGTGGCCACATTATGCACTACTACACCCAGCTCAAAAGGAAGTTTTCCTGAAGGGACTTCTTTATTTACAATATTTTTTATAAGTTGTTTTTCTCCGCCCTGGGGATATTGTGATTTTAAAATCCGTAATTCGTAACTCGTAAATCGTAATTCGTAATTAAAATTCTTTATGGCTTCGGGTTTATTATCCTCAATAGCCAGATAAATGTTTTTTACTCCTAAGCAACGGGCGACTAACTCCGCACCTAAGATAATTTCTTTGGTCTTCTCTACCATCAGCCGATAATCACCAGTCAAATACGGTTCGCACTCTGCGCCGTTGATAATCAAAGTATCGACGGGTTTGGGCGGATTAAGTTTTATGTGCGTAGGAAAACTTGCTCCGCCCATACCCACAATTCCTGCCTCGAAGACAATATTACGTATCTGCTCGGGAGTAATTTTCTCTGCATCTTCTGGTGACTTGGTGACTTGGTGACTTGGTGACTTATCCTGGCCATTGTTCTCAATGACTATCGCTTTAGCCCTGCCTAAAACCGGATGCGGCGCTTCTTGTATAGCAAGAACCTTTCCCGATACAGAGGAGTGTATTGGCGCAGAGACGTGGACCTGGATACTGGCAATTTTCTCACCCAGTAATACTGCGTCATTTGGGCTGACCAAAGAAGCGCAGGCCTCCCCCAGGTGCTGGCTTAAGGGAATATACACCTTAGAGGAAGGCGGTAATTTTTCTATGAACTTATCTTGGGTCTTGTGTTTCTGTTCTTCTAATTTAACCATGGCAATCTGCGGTTATAGATAAGGTTAATTAGGCCCAAGATGCTGACTAATACACCCACGATAATCAGTACCAAGGCATGAGAAAACCTCTCGGCTAATATACTGCTGATAAACATAAATAAGAGAAAACCTAAATGCATCACTATCTCTAAAGAACTAAAAATCTTACCCATCATTTCCGTATCGCTGGCATTATGAACAATAGTATTTGAGGCAATCATAATCGGCGAAATTAAAAATCCCAGTAACCAAGATAGCCCTGCTGCTACCAAAAAATAAGGGTAGCGTTGTATACCGAGAGCAAAAAAGACCAGCATTATGCCGCTTAAAACCAGAGAAACAAATATCGCCTTATAGTGAGAAACCCGCTGGCCAAAACGGCCGTAAACCAAAGAACCCAAGAAAAGGCCTATCCCCAAAAACATAATCAGAAGCCCCAGGTCCATCGTGGCAGAACGCAGGGTCTGCTGGACAAAGACGATCAGGACAACGTAGACCGAGCCCAGGGCAGACCACAAGGCAAAAATCACCCAGGCAGTAAATCTGATATCTTTCTTTGTAATAAAATATACAATGCCTTCTTTTATTTCCTGGAAGACTGACTTTCTGATCACCTCTACTATTTCCTGGCTCACTTTCCTGAAGTTCATAGAAGAGCCCTTCGCCTTCTGGACAATCAGAAAAATAAGCGTGCCTGAGATTAAAAAACTTAAGGCGTCTAAATAAAACCCGCTCCTTGCGCCGAGCCACTCTACTATCACCCCGCTTATCCCAAACCCTAAGATAGCCGCAATCATGCCGGTAGTATGCACCAGCGAATTGGCTATCAGTAAATCCTTATTCTCCACTAAGTCAGGGATAATGGACATCTTGGCCGGGACAAAAAACCGGCCGATAGAGAAAACGACAAATATGATTAGATAAATGGGGCTTAAATATTTAGTGTAAAATAAAAATAAAGGAATAGCTAAAACTAAGGCCGCCCGCAACAGGTCGCAGATATACATCGTGCGGCGGCGGTCCCAGCGGTCTACATATACCCCGGCCACCGGCCCAATTAAAAATACGGGGATAATGGTAAAAGAGAGAATCTTGGCAATCTCCCAGCTGGAGCCGGGCGCCCTTAAATAAACAAAGCCAATTAAGGCCATCTGGCCAAGCCTATCTCCCAACTGGGAGATTAACTGGCCCAGCCATAAAAAGAAAAAGTTGCGGTTTTTTAAGACCTCTCTGAATCTGGGCATTTTTTTAGTGGTATAACCTTAAACAGCCGACGGGGGGATTTGAACCCTCGACCTAGTGTTTACGAAACACTTGCTCTGCCACTGAGCTACGTCGGCAAAATATATAACTCTCTAACTTGCATCCCCTGCCCTTTACCCTATGCAGGTACAAGAGTTACACAATTATACCACAAAAAAAGCATTGACAAAGTAAAAAAAGATGGTACACTTTACCATAAGGAGCAAGTGTTAAAAGTAAAGATGTTAGGAGTGCAAAGACCGTAAGGCAAAAGACATAACTAATAAGCTTTGCGGTTTTTTTGTATGTAAAGGGGGTGAAAAAGTAACAGATGGCAAGAGGTAAAGTGAAATGGTTCAGTAACCAGAAGGGTTATGGCTTTATCACGGGCGATGATGGCAAAGACGTTTTTGTGCATTACAGCGCAGTCAAAGGTGATGGCTACAAGAGTCTAAATGAAGGTGATGAAGTAGAATTTGAGGTTACCCAAGGCCCTAAAGGCGACCAGGCCACCAATGTGACCAAGGTGTAACTTAAATATAACCTGAATAGAAAAAGCCGCTGTGTTAACACAGCGGCTTTTTTATTTTGTGCTATTCTTTATTACTCTGTTATCTCTTTCTCGTATAAATCTTCAATGTAGACTGTGGTAGTGACTGAGGAAGCATTGGCAACAGTTTTCTTAACCCTCTTACCATCTCCATCGTAAAAAAACTGGGTTGTTATTCCGCTTTTACTAATACTTATAGGCCGATTTTCCGAATCATAACCTATATTTCTTCCTGCTCCTGCCACCATATTCCCACAGCTATCATAAGAATAATTATTTGTGCCATCATTTATCAGGGCATGTATCTTAGAAGACGAATAAGTTTGCGCTATGCCATTTACCTTTGTGATATTACCTATGGCATTGTATTCATAAGTATTACTATCACCTGAGATTAATCTATCTAAGTCATCATAAGCATAATTCTTGGTATAAGAACGTACCGCATCAGTAATTTTAGTAACATTACCCACCTTATCATATTCGTAACGTAAATCCTGTAAAGAACCAGTTAAAAGGGACTTTAATCTATTGTTTTCAGGGTAGTAATCAAATCTTGCGGTCAGAGGATTAGAGAAGGTAATCATTGTCGGTTGATATGCCGCATTGCAATCTGTGTTTAAGATAAAACCATCAATACTTTCAGTTAAGCCAGCATTGTTATATCTAAAATCCACTTTCTTAAGATTAGGAAAAAGGATGGATTTTATCCTATCCATAGCATCATAGCTCCATTCTAATTTATAAGTATTAGTGTCAATTGTTTTTTCTAATTTTATGATTCTGCCTTCCTTGTCATAAGCCCAACGGCTACTACCGGAGAGATCCTGCATACTACTGCGCCTGCCAATACTATTATTGGAAGTGGCTTCGTCATAGTTATACTTTACCTCAACACCTGATTGGTTGGCATAGTCTTTGCTTATTATGCGGTTAAGCGTATCATAGGAAAAATTGATTGTTTCTCCATTGGCATCGTTAGTCTTAATGAGGTTGCCATTATTATCATAATCATAAGTCCAAGTTCCCAAATCCGGGTCAACCATTTTTATTCTTTGTCTGAGGCTATCGTAAAAAAATTCAAACTTATTACCAAGATGGTCGGTGATAAGGCTAAGATTATCTAAGGCATCGTAATTATAACTTGTAGTATATTCTTCGCTTTTATTCTTTTCTTTTACGCTGATTAACCGTTCATAAGCATCTTTTATCAGAGTCTTTTGGTGTCCATTCTCGTCCATTACTGTAGTTATCCAGCCATTATAGGAATTATTGATAGCGCCTCCGTCGGCTTTAGTAATCTGGGTTATTCTACCAATAGCATCATAGGAATATTGTGTCCATTTCACTGAGCCATCCGGAGTAAGATAAGAAATTCTTAAGCCGCCGTCTTTAAAATAAGGTAAAGATATCTTGGATGTCTCGCCTCTTGAGTTATAATTAGTAGTAATATAACTATAAATATTTGTATCCTCTGATTCCTTGGCAGATTGTATTATCCTTTCGAAACCATCCAAGAGATCAATTTTTATAAAATGGTTTGAGGTATTATTTTCCTCAGTGGTACGGCTTAAAATATAGTTTGCGCCCGGACCATTTATACCATATTCATAAGACTCTGAGCCATAGGCAGAGGATAAATCATACGGGCCGATTATCTTGGTCTTTCTGCCAAGGCCATCATATTCAAAAATTGTCTCGTTATTATTGGGGTCGGTTTTAGATTTTATCTGTCCAAAAAGACCTTTATTATCAGACGGAGAGTAATAAGAAATTTTTTCAATATGACTTTTAGGATTAGTTATAGTTACAGGGAAAAGATGATATGTGAAGTCATATTCTATATTGGTGGTATTACCATTGGCATCGGTTTTAGTAACTTCATTGCCATAGGCATCGTAAGTTGACGCAGTTGAGATATAATCATTTTTAGTATTAAGGTATCTTTTTACTTTTGTTAAGTCTCCCTTTGTAGGTGTATCGGTGTAGTTAGCATTATTATCATAGAAATATTGTGTCTCAGACAAGAAAGAGCCGCTACCATCCGCATTAGCAAAAAGCCTTTCGCGTGAAGGCAAATTTACTAACCAGGATGAGGAATTTATCGCGTAGTCTGTAAGGATAGATTTTTCTTCTCCCGATGCCTCAATATCACCAAAATAGCTGGTTTTGGTGATATTGCCATAAGCATCATATGCAAACTGAGTACGGGCACATTTAGAATTAGTGTATTCATCCATTTGGATAAGCGGGGTAAAATAAGGTGTTGAGGTATCATCCTGATAAGTATTCAGGGTTTTAGCAATAGAGTTTTCCTGGTGTTCTATCTTACCCAGCTTTGAGTCAACCTGATGGAAGTAGGTATGACTGACATACCCTAAAGGATCAGTTGCCTGCACATGGCGAAATCCCCGGAAATCCCTCTTTAAGATATCATAACAACCGCCCTCATAGTTGTAACTAGTAGTTCCGGAATCGCCTATGCCAGGATTTTTACTGATTGATTTTGCAACCGGTATAACAAAAGGAAGGTCGTTCTTATTATCGTCTCCGTTATTATTAAAATTACTTGAAGGTTCATAAGTTATTTTGGTTTTCCCACCAAAAATAGAAGTCTGATTAGTCATTAAATCAGTATATATAAGTCCCTTATTTTTATAAACTATTAAGTTAGACTTTTGAGTATTATTTATCCATTCGATAAACTGTGGATATACAAAATCAACCACACCATCTTTATTAACATCTATAAAATGAGAGTTATACGTCGTAACATTTAAATAAGTCCGATTATCGCTGAGATAATACCCTAATGAATTCATTAAATCTACTGAACTGCCGAATTTATTTCCTAAATTGTAGCACATTTTCCAAGTTACTGTTGGGTAATCTGGGTTATCCTCTCGGTAATCGTTAAATATAAAATCGGGCAAACCATCATTATTTATATCAGCCATAGTCCCATTGTAACCGATTTTTACACTTATCGCTTTAGTTTCATGTTTATTTTTATAAAAATATACTGGCGCGCTTTCGTAAAGAGTGGTAACTCCATCTGAAAAATTAGTTCCTGTATTATATCGTACCTTCCAATTATAAGAAGCCATACTTAACCAAACAGGAGGACCGGTTAATGTTACCTGATTGGCAAAGTCATTAAACACCAAATCCAATAAACCATCATTATTCATATCTATAAGCATAGCATTATGATTAACGGTTATACGTTCAAATATATGGCTGGTCAAATTGTTTGTAACTAATTCGTACTTGAAATAAGCCTTGTCGTAACTAAGCCAAGTTTTCTCTTCGTTAGAGAAACCGTCACCTGTATTGAGACGGACAGTCCAATCATGCACACTATAACTAGAATTCCCCCAACTTTCCCATCCGCGCAATTTGTTATACACTAAATCTGGCAGACTATCGCCATTCATATCCGCAAGCATTGCCGTATCACCCACTTTGATTTGAAAAAACACCCTATCATCATAATAATAGGCTTGGCTGTGGTCAAAAAGTTTTGTCTCAGTGTCAGAAAAACCGCTGCCAGTGTTATATCGCACCACTATATCGTAAACGTGCTTACTTACATAGTTCCAACTAACAACGCCGGCCTTTTTACTGTATACTAAATCTGGCAAACCATCCTTATTCATATCTGCCAAGGTAGCATTACGATCGAGACTAATTGATTCGTAATACGTCAGCCCGCCATAACTAAAAGAGTAATATGATTTTTCAGCATCAAGCCATTTATTCTCTTGAGGAGAAAAGCTATTTCCGGTATTAAAATAGACTATCCAGTCATATTTAGATACGGGGGAGCGTCCTTTTAAACTGCAGCCGATTAAATCAGGTAGATTGTCGCCATCTAAATCTAAAATTGCCATATTAATGCTTGGCGGCACATAGCCTATTTGACCTTCAAAACCATTTTCGTATGAATAAGTTGTATTTGTCAACCATTGGCCACTCAACTCAAAATTATTTCCACTTAACGGCTGCTGGTAAGAAAAACTTATCTGTGGAAGCGCCCGCCCGTCTTTGCCATATTCTATCACAGAATTCAAAAGCGAAATCTGGCTTATTCCGTTGGTAACATAATTTAATACGTATCTTTTCTGTGTAGCACCTTGCGCAGAAATATTGATTTCTTTTAAGCGTTTATTAATCTTAAGCAACGCGCCATAATAATAAGTTACAATTTTATCCTGCCTATCTTCAGATATGAAATCTACTTTACAGTAAGAACT
>JACRHO010000001.1 GCA_016212045.1 Candidatus Omnitrophota bacterium
GGCAAATTCTTCTTCTAAACGCAGTATCTCTTTAAGGTTTTCAAAGCCAAATTTAACCGCTTCCAAAAATATTTATTCTGAGATCTCCTTTGTCTTTGCCTCCAGCATTACAATACCTTTATTATTGGCCACCACCACCACATCCAAATCCGCCTTCTCTAACTCGGCATAAGTGGGGTTTAAGATAAACTGGTTAGCAAGCCTCCCCACGCGACAGCAGGCCAGCGGCCCAGAAAAAGGTATCTCTGAGATAGATAAAGCAACAGAGGCACCGACCACAGCCAGGACATCGGGGTCATTCTCTCCGTCGCTGGATAAAACAATCGCCATTACCTGAACTTCATTAAACAGGCCCTCTGGAAAAAGTGGACGTATAGGCCGATCAATCAGCCGAGCAACTAAAATCTCGCTCTCTGAAGGCCTACCTTCTCGCTTAAAGAATCCGCCGGGAATCCTTCCAGCAGCATAGGTCTTCTCCTGATACTCCACAGTCAGCGGGAAAAAGTCCTGACCTTCTTTGGGCTCCTTAGACATACAGGCAGTAACTAAAACCACGGTTCCGCCATACTGGACAGTAACCGAGCCGCCGGCCTGCTTGGCAATCTTGCCTGTCTCCAGAATTAATTCGTTCTCTCCGAATTTGATTTTATTCATTGCTCTCTCTCCACAATATTTAACTCTTAAATAATAAGGTGATGAAGACAGCTAACTTGGCAACTATTTTCTCAAGTGGAGTCTCTCCAAGACCTCTTCGTATTTCTTTAGGTCTTTACTCTTGAGATAGTTCAATAGTCTGCGGCGTCTTCCGACCAGAGTTAATAACCCGCGGCGGGAATGAAAATCCTTTTTATGCTCCTTAAAATGCTCACCCAGGGTGTTAATCCTTTCGGTCAAAAGGGCAACCTGCACCTCGGCTGAACCGGTATCCCGAGCATGAACCCTAAAATCATCAATAATCTCTTTCTTTTTTTCCTTTACCAAAACCAACGCCTTCACCTCCTTCCTATTTAAGGAATTATTATACGTTAATTTACCTAATAAGTCAATGCTCTAATTAAACTAAATCGCCTCCATAGTAGAAGGCGGCTTGGAAGTAATATTATAAGTAACGCTGACTACGCCGGGGACCTGCGTCACTATCCTTTGTGCTAATTTCTCCAAAGTTTCATAGGCCAGTTTAGTCGGTTGAGCTTGACGGGCATCAATACTGTCCCAGCAGCGGATTTCTATCTGGAAGCCATAATCTCTCTTTCCATCTCGCATACCGGTAACTCGGTCCTGGTGTAAAATTGCCATATATTGAAAAGCAGCGCTTGAGCCCAGTATCTCTTCGGTAATCGCGGTGGCCAGCCGCACGAGCTTTATTTTCTCCGGCGTTACCTCGCCGATGACCCGCGCAGATAAAGCCGGACCGGGAAAAGGCATCCGGTTATACACTGATTCAGGAAGCCCCAGGGCCTCTGCTACTTTTCTTACGCTGTCTTTACGTAACTCTACCAGCGGCTCAATAATCCGGTAGCCAAAGGCTGCCTGCGGGTCAATGCCTAACTGCGCAAAGACATTGTGCTGCCTTTTGATTCCGGCTACTGTCTCATCCACATCAGTTAAAATAGTTCCTTGTAAAAGATATTTTGCCCCGCTTTTCTTTACTAATTGCCCAAAGACATCTTTATAAAATGTCTGGGTAATCGCCTCTCTTTTTTCTTCGGGGTCAGTAATGCCTTTTAAAGCCGCGAAAAAATTTTCCTGCGCCTCTACTATCTCCACGGGAACGCCGAACCCCTTAAATAATGAAACTATTTCTTGCGGCTCATCCTGGCGCATTAAGCCATTATCAATAAAATAAGTTTTTAGTCTCTCGCCCAGAGCCCTGTGCCCCAGCATAGTCACTGCCGAAGAATCTACGCCTCCGGAAAGGGCATTAATTGCCAGGCCTTCGCCAACTAAAGAAGATATCTCCTTTGTTTTCTCCTGAATAAATTCCTGCGGGTTTAAATCCTGAACTCTAATCTCTTTTACCTGCATCTTACTTCCCCCTTTCATCTGGTTTCTTTAAAGGCGCAGATTTGGTTATAGGCGCAATAATTACAAGCCATATAGTTAGGCCTGGCCGTAAAAATACGTTTACGAATGCCTGCAGATGCCTCTTTTATCTTTTCTTTTACTTTCTCCAACTCATCCTCTTCTATCTCGGCACGACCAACGAGGCCTGACTCTAAGAAATGCAGCTCTACGCGTTTGGGCAGCGCCCCGAATATATTCTTATAGGCGAGCGTATAGAGGCTTAACTGTAAACTCTCTTTTGTGCGCTTATCAGCATCCTTTTGTTTATTCACCTCCGAGGTCTTAAAATCAATAATCACGGCCTGGTCATCTTCCAGATCAATCCTGTCAAAACGGCCGCGGATTTTATTGTTCTCAAAGGTAAAGGCAAAATCCTTTTCAATAAATGCGGGTTTAGATTTAGTCTCCGACTCCGCGTTATAAAAACGGACTAAGGCCTCTTTGCCGATACGAAAACGCTCCTCCTGGTGTTTCTCATCCAAAAAGCCCTGCGGGATAAACTCCTGGGCAAAGACCGCTAATAAATCAGCTAACTGCAATTTCTTGCCGCGCATTTTAAATTGAAAGTATTTGGTTACTGCCTCATGCATGGCCCGGCCATAGATAACCGTATGATGCTCCATAATCGGGACATGCAGGATATGGACATATTTATATTTTAAAGGACAGGTCAGATAATCATCTACCTGATAATAACTTAAATTCAAGGGTTCTGTGTCGCTAATTTCCTGAGGCGCTACTTTCTTGGATTCTTTTCTGGGCGCAAAGCGCTCAATCACCTCTAGGCCTGAGGTTTTTTGTTTTTCTTTCTCCACCTTCTCGCTGCCCAGCGCCTCTCTGACGAATTGACTGACCCGCCTGAGTTGTTTTCCGCCGTAATCCTGGGCGCTAGTAAGATAAAGCTGGTCTTTGGCGCGGGTCATCCCCACGTAAAAAAGACGGCGCTCTTCCTGAAGGTGCGTATCGCCGCTGGGGATTATCTCTTTAATCAGCGCATCAGGCAATTCAATAGGGTGCCTACGATGCGGCAGGGGAAAACGGCCATGAATCAAACTCACCATAAACACTACCTTAAATTCCAGGCCCTTGGCCTTGTGCACAGTCAGCACATTGACGGCATCGGTATCCAGATCCGCTTCTACGGTTGCCGGATCATCTCCGGCCTCAATTAAAAGATTCAGGTAATTGGTGAAGTATATCACGCGGTCTTCTTTTGCCACTAATTCAAAATCGCGCACGATATTAAAGAACTTGGCAAGGTTCTGAATTTTGGTTTCGTTTTCTAAAGTCTGCTCTTGGGTAAGTTTTTTTAGGTATCCGGTCTCGGTTAAAAAAGTGTATAATAACCTTCCGGTAGTCTCTTGCCGCGAAATCTTGAGAAATTTCTCCAGGTCCTGGAGGATATTTTTTATTTTATCTCTCGTTTCGCTAGAGACCTCGGCTAATTCCGGCGCCTGCTCCAGATTTTTAAAGACCAGATAAAGCGGCCGGTTTCTGCGTTTGGCATAATGCATACAGAGGCCCAGGTCCGAAAGATTAAGATTATAGATTTCACTGGTGGCCAGATAATAAAGACTTAAAGAATCAGCGGGGTTGGCGACAATACGCAAGAAATTAATGCAGAGTTTTACCTCTTCACGGGAATAAAGCCCCTGATTGCCGCTAAACTGCCAGGGGATATCCTGCATATTCAAGGCCTGCAAGAAACTGCCGGCATCGGAATTGGAACGCACCAGAATCGCAAAATCCCGGTAGGCATACTTTTTATTTTTGACATTTTCTTTAATCTCTTGAGCGACCCAGTCCGCTTCAGTAGAGTTAGTGTCAAAATGCCGGTGCGCTGGGGCATTGCCTCCTTCAGTTAAGCCAATTAGTTTTTTATTAATATTCGCCTTTATCTCAAAACGCTCCGGGTTATTCTGCTGGATTAACTGGTAGGCATTGTCCAAGATAGGCTGTGTTGAGCGGTAATTCTGGATGATGTTTACCTTTTTTGCCTGAGGAAAATCCTTGATGAAACTTAAGAGATTTGAATAGGCTGCGCCGCGGAAGCGATACACGCAATTATGAACCACTATTCCGTTAGCAATAAAATTATGCGCACGCTCTACTTCTAAATCGTATACCTTCTTAGTGGCTATCTTTTCTTTTATCCCAATTATCTTATCGTATATGATCCTATTTCCCTTTTTAATCGGAAGATAGTGCCCTAATAACACATTTGAGGCAGGCATAACAAGGGCCGGTAAAGCAACTATATTTCTTTTTCCGGCAGTGAATTTATACTCTAAGATACCTCCTGTGAGGTCTTTTAACCTGCGCGCAAGATCTTCTGCCTCCTTAAGGCTGGCCAATTGACATCTTATTTTGAAACCTCTCTTTGCCTTGGTGACATTAAGACCCGCTTTTCTTAACTTGCTTATTGTATTTTTATCTGAAGTCTCCAATCTAACTTGATGTATAATTGACGGATTTATCAATACTTTATTTTGCCTTCCTTTAGCTACATATTTTCTATAGCAAAGATTAAGGACTATCTTAACCCTTACTTTGTTGCCCCTGACAACTGCTCCAAGGCAAAAATGATGGTAATCTAAATCTATATCCAAATCTTTGGCTAAACGTTTGGCGTTTTCTTCAGTATCAAACTCCCGATAAAGCTTCTTAAGCCACTCATCCACTATGCGCACGCCTTTTCTTTTACAAAAACAGACCGTAGGTATCGCATATTTTAGAGAAAGATAGGTCTCGAAATATTGCGCTTCCTGCTCTGTCTTAAAAGCGCGCA
>JACRHO010000061.1 GCA_016212045.1 Candidatus Omnitrophota bacterium
AAGAAGGATTACCTGGCAAAAAAGTTGGCTAAAGAAAATTTTAAAGAAAGAGAAACGCTGTTAGAAAAAATTAGCCAGGAGAAAGATAGGGGGCAAGGATTATCTCTTGGAAAGCAGACTACAGAACTAAAATCAAGTTTTACTCAAGAGGATTATCTTGCCGCGGTCAAAAAGGCCAAGGAATATATCAAAAGAGGCGATATTTATCAGGTGAATCTTTCGCAAGAATTTCGCGCGCAAACTGATTTATCCGCCTTTGAAATTTACGAGCGCCTGCGTAAAAAAAGCCCGTCTTGTTTTAGCGCCTATTTTGGGGGAAGAGATTTTGAGATTTTAAGCTCTTCTCCAGAAAGATTTCTGAAGTTAGAGGCAGACCTGGTCTTTACCCGGCCGATGAAAGGCACCCGTCCGCGCGGTGAAAATACAAGAGAGGACAAGGCGCTAAAAAAAGAACTTTTAAACAGCCCGAAAGATAAGGCAGAGTTAACGATGATTGTGGATTTAGAAAGAAATGATTTAGGCAGGGTCTGTAGTTATAATTCCATCAAGGTAGAGGCCTTAAGGGAGTTAGAAGAATACGCTACTGTCTTTCAGACCACTGCGAATATATCTGGAAGGCTGCATAAAGATAAGGATAGGATTGATTTATTGCGCGCCTGTTTTCCTGGCGGCTCCATCACTGGCTGCCCCAAGATCCGCGCCATGGAGATTATTGATGAATTAGAGCCACAGCGGCGCTCTATTTATACCGGAGCTTTGGGTTACTTGAGTTTCTCTGGAGGGATGGATTTTAATATTTTAATCCGCACCATCTTAAAAAAGGGAAAAGAAATTTATTTTGGGACTGGCGGAGGCATTGTCGCTGACTCCCAGCCCCAAGCAGAATATAGGGAGACGCTGGTCAAGGCAAAAGCGATGACGGAGGCAATTAATGGGCGTTTTTGAAACGATGCGCGCAGTAAATAATAAGATAGTTTATTTAGAGGCGCATCTAGAGAGGTTGCAGCAATCTTGCCTTGCCTTAGGGATAGATTTTCCTTATCCTGCGGTAAAATTAAAAAAATGGATAGAGCAGATTGTAAAAATAAATAATCTTGCGGATGCCTATATAAAATTAACCTTATCTCAATCTCGTTCGCAAACAGATATTTCGATTATCGCACGCAATTATCAGCCATATCCGCGGGGAAAATATAGGCAGGGGTTTCAGATGGGGCTAGCCCAAAAGAGACAAAAGGATTATCTTCTTGCCCAGCACAAAGTCACTTGCCGCAATTTCTATGAGACCGCTTATCAAGCGGCAAAAAAAAGAGGGCTGGATGAGGCGCTGATTCTGAATAGCCGCGGCTATATAGCGGAAGGAACCCGCAGCAACATTTTTCTGGCGCAGGAAAAAACTTTATTTACCCCGGCCTTAGCCTGCGGCTGTCTGAACGGAATTACGCGCCAGGTAATTTTGGATTTAGCCCGAGAATACCAGATCAAGGCATATACTGGTAATTTTACCTTAAAAGATTTATATCGCGCTGACGAGGCCTTTTTGACTAATTCTTTAATCGGGGTTATGCCTTTAACTTTTCTCGCCGGCAAAAGAATAGGCACAGGTAAATGCGGAAAAATAAGCGATTTTTTTCTCAAAAAATACAGCTGCCTTTTAAAATAAAACAGCCCATCCTGGCAGTAGGTGCGCAGACAAAGAATACCGTCTGTTTTGCAGAAGGAAACTTTGCCTATTTAAGCCCCTCGCATGCAGATTTAACCAACCCCCAAGATTTTTTAAGTTTTGAGAAAAAGCTAAATTATTTTCTGAAAAAACACCCCAGAGTCATTGCTTATGATTTACACCCTGAATACCAATCCAGCAAATATGTTTTAAACCTATCACCTATCACCTATCACCTATCACCTATCCAACATCACCACAGCCACATCGCTTCCTGCATGGCTGATAATGGCCTGAAAAATCAAGAGGTCATCGGCGTGGCCTTTGACGGCACAGGCTTAGGCACGGACAATACGCTCTGGGGAGCAGAGTTTTTTCTCTGTGATTATAAGAATTTCAAGCGCTCGGCGCATTTAAAAGAAGTAGCCCTTTTAGGCGCAGAGAAGGCCATTTTAGAACCCTGGAGATTACTTGTATCTTGGGGTTTAAAACCCCGCCGACTAAAAAAAATAGCACAACGTAAATTGAGGGTTTTAAAAAAAATGTATTTATCGGGTTTTAATGCGCCGCAGTCAAGCAGTATGGGCCGGCTCTTTGATGCCGCAGGAAGTCTGATCTTGGGAAAAGACAAAGTTAATTTTGAAGCAGAGTTGGCAAT
>JACRHO010000062.1 GCA_016212045.1 Candidatus Omnitrophota bacterium
AATAAATTCTTTTGGTCTTTCTACAATCCAGCCGTAATGCGTTGTATATGTCTTAAACGCCGACAGTCTCTTGCCATCCTTAGAGAAAAAAACTTTATCGGCAATCTCTAAGGCCTGCTTGCCGCTTAAGCGCACAATGCCTATACCAGCGGCGCCTACAGGAGTAGAAATTGCCGCAATGGTATCAGTTAAGTTGAGGTTTTGCATAATCTCTTCTATATTCACCTACGACAAATAAAGAGCCGGTAACTAAAATCAAATCTTCTTTTCTGCTTAAGCGTTTAGCTAATCCCCCGGCTTCCTTTACATTTTTAGTTAGATGGGTAACCTTGCCTTGAAAATATGGCGCTAAAACTTTTGGCGCTGTGGCCCGGGGGTTATCCGCCTTAGTCAAAATAATCTCATCCGCAAAATCATAAAGCTGGCGGCATATGCCTTGAATGTCTTTATCGCTAGAGATACCCAGAACCAGAATTAATTTTTTATATCGAAAATTCTCTTTGACTGCCTGCTTTAAGGCTTGAATAGAGGCAAGATTCTGTGCGCCATCTAAAGCTACTAAGGGCTTGCGTGAAATAACCTCACACCTACCTGGCCAGAGAGTATTATAAAGCCCTCTTCTTATAGAATCAATTCCAATATGTGTATCGTAACGACACAAAACCTCAATCACACCTATTGCTACTGCGGCATTAATTAATTGATGCTCTCCCTCTAGTCTGATTTTTAAATCCGGATATTCAGCAAAAATACCTTTTATTTTAAAGCCTTCTTTTGTTCTCTGATAAGTTATATCTTTGCCTACCTGATATAATTTTGCCTGTACTTTTTTGCATCGGCTTTGAATTACCTCCATCGCCTCTTTTTTTTGGGGTGCGCTAATTACAATTACCTGGTGACCTTTAATAATTCCTGCCTTCTCTGCGGCAATTTCTCTTAACGTATTACCTAACTTCTGTGTATGCTCCAGACTAATCGGTGTAATAGCGCAGACTAAAGGCTCAACTACATTGGTGGCATCTAACCTTCCGCCTAAACCGGTTTCTAAAACCGCGAAATCCACTTTTTTCTCTTTAAAATAAATAAAGGCCAGGGCAGTGTAAACTTCAAAGAAAGAAAGTGGCCCGTATTTTGAGTTCCTATTATAATTCTCAATTGTGGGTTTTAATCTTTCTGTCAACGCTGTCAGTTCATTCTGAGAAATCATTCCTTCAAATTCGGTGCGTGGTATTTGGTGTTTGGTGTTTGGTCGCAAAATCCTGATTCTTTCCCGAAAATCCGACAGGTGCGGAGAAGTATATAGTCCTACTTTATAACCGGCTTGGCGTAATATATAGGTAAGAAAGGCGCAGGTTGAGCCCTTGCCTTTGGTACCAGCAGTATGAATAGACTTCAAATCATCCTGCGGGTTATTTAGGGCAGTAAGGAATCCGCTAATCCGCTCTAACTTCAAGGATTCTTTGTAAGGGAAGGCAGGAATTTTTTCGTAGTTAATAAAGGATTCTAAATATTTGATTGTTTCCGGGTAGGTCATTAATGCCTGAAATGCCTGATACCGGTAGTAACCATGGCAATTTTATATTTATCGCAGGCCTTGATGATTTCTCCGTCGCTGATTGAGCCGCCGGGTTGGATGATGGCCTTGATTTTAAATTTGGCAGCTAACTTTATGGCATCGTCTTTGGGGAAAAAAGCATCTGAGGCAAGCACCGAGCCTAATGCTTGCTTTCCTGCTTTTTTAGTGGCAATATACACTGAATCAACCCGAGACATCTGTCCTGCGCCAATACCTACGGTTTTAGTACCCTTAGTTAAGACAATAGCATTGGATTTCACATGTTTGGCCACCTTCCAGCCAAAGACCAGGCTCTGCATTTCTTTTGGCGTGGGCTGCTTTTTGGTCACCACTTTCAGATTAGCCATCTCCAGAGTTTTTAAATCTTTATCCTGCAGGAGCAATCCGCCGCTGATGCGCTTAAATTCCGGCTCATCAATCGGCTCCAAATCCTTTAACTCTATTAAACGCAAGTTTTTTTTGTCCTTAAATAATTCTAAGGCCTCTGGCCTAAATCCGGGAGCAATAATACACTCTAAAAATCCGCTTTTTGCCACGACCTTGGCGGTCTTTAAATCCATTTCCCTGTTTAAAGCCACAATCCCGCCAAATGCAGAGAGCGAATCTGCCTTCCAGGCCGCAAGGTACGCCTTATCTAAAGCATTGTCTTCGGCAACGCCGCAAGGATTATTGTGTTTTACGACCACTGCTGCTGGCTGAACAAACTCTTTGACCAATTCAAAGGCAGAATTTAAATCCAAGATATTATTAAAGGACAACTCTTTTCCTTGCAATTGCTTTAAATTAACCAGGCCTTTATTTTTTCCCTTCTCCTGATAAAAAGATGCCCTCTGATGCGGGTTCTCGCCGTAGCGCAAATCCTGAATCTTGACAAAATTTAAGGCGAGACCTTCGCCGCTGGTAGTTTTTTTGCCAGAAAAATAATTTTTTAAATAATTATAAATCATACTATCATAGTGGCTGGTTACTTTAAAAACCTCTGTGCCTAATTCGCGCAGTAATTCTTTAGAAAGAGAACCTTGATTATTTTTTAACTCTTCTAAAATCTCGCTATAGCGGCTGGGGTTAGAAACTACCGCCACACTTTGCGCATTTTTGGCAGCTGAGCGTAACATTGATGGCCCTCCGATATCAATATTTTCAATAGCCTCTTCTATTGAGACGTCGGGCTGCTGAATGGTCTTTTCAAAAGGATAAAGATTGACCACTACCATATCGATAAGGCCGATATTATGTTCTTTAAGTTGTTTTAGATGTTCTGGTTTATCCCGCAGGGCCAATAACCCGGCGTGGATTTTAGGATGTAGTGACTTTACCCTACCATCAAGCATTTCTGGGAATCCCGTGTATTCAGATACCTCTTTTACCGGTATATTATTTTCGCGCAATAATTTTGCCGTGCCGCCGGTAGAGAGAATCTCTACGGCTAATTTATTTAACTCCAAGGCAAAATCTACAATCCCCGTCTTATCTGAAACACTAATCAGCGCGCGCTTAATCTTGGCCATAGACCCCCCCTCACCTCATCCCACCTACGAGGTGGAATGGGTTGTATTATTTATTAAACCGAAAATTAACTATATCCCCGTCCTGCATGACATAATCTTTCTGCTCTAAATGCAATTTACCGGCTTGTTTGGCCTGATTTTCTCCGCCGGCCTGGATAAAATCGCTGAAACTGATGACTTCAGCGCGGATAAATCCTTTTTGGATATCTGAATGGATTGCGCCTGCAGCCTCCCAGGCAGCGGTGCCTTCTTTAATCAGCCAGGCGCGGGTTTCTTTTTCTCCGGCAATGGTAAAAAAACTGATAAAGCCACTCTCCTTTAGCGCTTTGAGCAATAAGTTATCCACGTCTTCCAAGTCTTTTTTCTCCAGCGAAACCACAGGCCTGGCGGTAATTAAGGAATAATTTAGGATTGCCTGTTTTTCTTCTGGGCTTAAACCCACTTGAAAAATAAATTCTTCCTTCTCTAAAATAGTTTTTAATTTATTTAAGAGCGCTTTTTCTTTTTCGTCTACACTACGGGATAAACGCGTCTCGACAAAATCCAAATCTTTTAAAATTAAATCCGCGCAGGAATCTTTAGGGACTAAGACGGCATCTGCCTCAAAGATTTTCTCCTCTCCTACTAACTCTACCTCTAGATAAGTTTTTTTCTGGGATTTAGTAAAACTGTGGAGCTGGTCAAGGCGGGGATCTTTAATGTTATATTTTCCGGGATTTAATTCCGAAAGAGAAAATATGCCTATTTTCATGAGAAAAAATTATTGCTCTTCTTCTTGTTTCTTGGAGGCCTGGTATTGGCTGATAATCGTAGCGGCTATTTTATGCGGCACCTGCTCATAATGAGAAAAACGCATCGTATAGGAACCCCTGCCACCGGTCAGAGAACGCAGGTCATTGGCGTAAGTAAACATCTCTGCCAAGGGGACTTTAGCTTTAGTAATCTGGGTTTTGCCCTTTACATCCATACCCATGATGCGGCCGCGACGGGAATTAATATCTCCAGTGATTGCGCCTAAATATTCTTCAGGGATAACTACCTCTATGTCCATAATCGGCTCTAACAAGACAGCCCCGGCCTCCAACACTGCCTTTCTTAAAGCCATGGCCCCGGCAATCTGAAAGGCAATATCAGAAGAATCCACCTCATGAAAAGAGCCATCATAAAGAGTAACGCGCGTGTCTACTATGGGGTAGCCGGCAATCGCGCCTTCGGACATCGCCTGCACTACGCCTTTCTCTACTGCCGGAATAAAATTCTTGGGGATTGCCCCGCCAAAAATCTTATCTACGAACTCAAATCCCTTTCCTCTCTCCAAAGGCATCACCTCAATCCAGACATCGCCATACTGGCCGCGACCGCCAGACTGGCGTTTGTATTTTCCCTGCACCTTAGCGGCTTTGCTAATCGTCTCCTTATAGGATACCTTGGGAGTTCCTAATTCTACTTCTACATTAAATCTCTTTTTCATCCGCTCCACCATAATGGTCAGATGCAGATCGCCTAATCCAGAGATAATTAACTCTTTGGTCTGTTGGTCGCGGGTTACCTTAAAGGTAGGGTCTTCGGCAGCTAATTTATTTAAGGTCACAGAAATTCTCTCCTCATCCTGCCGCGACTTTGGTTTTACCGAGGCAGAGATAGCTGGTTCGGGAAAGATAATCTGGTCAAATAGCGTCGCTTGCTTCTCATCGCAGAGCGAATCTGAGGTGAGTGTTTCTTTTAATTTAGCAATCGCCACAATGTCGCCGCAGGAAGCAGATTCCACTGCGCGCTGCTCTTTGCCTTCTAAGAGATAAATTGAGCCAATCCTCTCTTTAGTTTTTCTGGTGGCATTATAGAAAAAGGTATTTGAGAGGAGTGTCCCGGAAAAAACCCGCAAGAGGCTGAAACTGCCCACATAAGGGTCAGAGATAGATTTAAAAACAAAAGCCGAAAACGGCGCATCTTCTTTAAAGACAATTTCTTTTTTCTCCTCGGGCTTATGAGCATCTACTGCTTCTATTTTTGCCCGCTCTAATGGGCTGGGTAGATACTGTAGGGCTGCCTCTAAAATTTCCGGGATTCCTTTATCCTGCAAGGCCGAACCAGCCAGCACCGGAAAGACCTTGCGTTTAATTACTGCCTGGCGCAGGCCGCTAATTAATTCTTCGCTAGCAAGCTTGCCGCCTTCTAAGTATTTCTCCAGAAGTTTATCGTCGCTTTCGGCAATCGCCTCTACCAAATCTGGGTTATCCAGAGATTCTATCAGCATCGCCTTTTTAGAAAGGCTGTTTTTTATATCTAGCAAGGCCTTGTTTACATCCGCGCCTTCTTTATCAATTTTATTGATAAAAATAAGGCAGGCTAGGCCCGCCTCTTCCAGCAATTGCCAGGCCCGCTCTGTCCCGACCTCCACGCCGGCGCTGGCATCAACGACGATAATCGCGCTGTCTACCGCGCGGATGCCGGCAATCACCTCGCCGAAGAAATCCGCATAACCCGGGGCATCAATCATCTGAATCCTGGTACCTTTTCCGCCGGAGGTGGATTCTCCACCGGAGGCGGATCTGCCTACGGCAGAGCCTTTGGCGAAATAATCGCAATATAAAAAACTGGCATTAATTGAGCAATGTCTAGCTATTTCATCAAAACTGTAATCGCTGACTGTGGTGCCTTCAGCAACGCTACCCCGGCGGGAAGTGGCCTTAGAGAAATAAAGCAGGGCTTCGGCAAGAGTGGTCTTCCCTGACTGGGCATGCCCTAAAAGAATAAAATTCCTTTTATTGTTGGCATCCATCACCGCTACTCCTTTGATTTTATCTCAAATTAAGGAAGTGTTATTATATAACACTAAAGATGAGGGGTCAAGGGAGATTATTCCAGGTAGGTATAGATTTTACCTTTGTAATTGCGCAGGACGTA
>JACRHO010000063.1 GCA_016212045.1 Candidatus Omnitrophota bacterium
GTCTCAAACATCTCAACCGGCGCCGGGTCAGTAGCGCTCTCGGCGCGGCCGACCTTACCCACCACCATCTCTACCTCAGGAAAACTCTTGATAATCTTATCCTGAATTTGTATCACGCGCGTTGCCTCGGTCAGAGAGACAGACGGCCGCATTACCGGCATAAAAAGAATTGAGCCTTCGTCAAGAGGAGGCATAAATTCCCTGCCGATGCGCGGTGAAAACCAAAACCAACCTAAGGATAAGGTGCCGATAACTACAAAGATAAGCGCTGATTTGAGTTTCTTAGGCAAAATAAATAAAAGCGTGGCTAAAACAATACTTGAGAATATAACTAAAGAAACTATATCCTTGGGCAACAGGAAAGGAAGGCTAAACATAAAAACCACTGCCGGTATAATCAGAAAGGTAGTACGATGGCTCAGGCACCAGCGTAAAACCTTTTGGTAAGTATTCTGCAACAATCTTACCATCGGATTCTCTTCGGGAGCGCGCAGCCTTCCTTTAAGAAAATATAAGGATAAAACCGGGGTCAAGGTCAAGGCTACGACGACCGAAGCCAAGAGGGCAAAAGTTTTAGTATAGGCCAGGGGCTTAAAGAGTTTTCCTTCCTGCGCCTCTAAGGCAAAAACAGCCAGAAACGAAACTACGGTGGTAAGAACGGCAGTCATTACCGCAGAGCCGACTTCGCTGGCCGCGCCAAAAACTACTTCATAGCGGGATTTAATTCCCTGCTTTATCTCATCGGCATGTATAATTAACCTGCGATAGGCATTCTCGGTCATAATAATGCCCATATCTACCAAGGTTCCGATAGCAATGGCAATCCCCGAAAGAGACATTATGTTGGCGTCAATTTTAAGATAATACATCGCCAGGTATGCAATGAGCACTGAAAAGGGCAGCGCCAGGCAAATCATTATCCCTGCCCAGATATGCGCCAGAAACGGCACTACCACTGCCATAGTGATAATGATTTCTAAAATTAAGGCTTCGCGCAAAGTGCCGATGGTGCGATGGATTAACTCGGTGCGGTCATAGAAAGGAACGATTTTTACCCCTTCAGGTAATCCTTTTTCTAATTCCTTGATTGCCTGTTTTACCCGGTGGATGACCTTCATTGCATTCTCGCCGTAGCGCATAATTACTACGCCGCCTACTGCCTCCTGGCCGTCTTTATCCAGGGCGCCCCGGCGGAATTCCGGTCCTAATTGCACAGTAGCAATATTTTTCACATATACGGGCACGCCGTTGGTTTCTCCGACCACGACATTCTCAATATCTTCTAAAGATTTAATAAAGCCAAGCCCTCTGATAATATATTCCATGGCGTTGTTTTCAATAACCTTGGCGCCCACGTCAATATTGGATTTCTTTACTGCCTCCAAAACCTGGCCTAAATGCACGTTGTAGGCAAGCATTTTATTCGGGTCAATATCTATCTGATACTGTTTGACAAAACCTCCGATAGACGCCACTTCAGATACGCCTTCCACAGAATTCAACTGATATCGGATAAACCAGTCTTGCAGGCTGCGCAATTTGTCAATGCTGTAACCCTTGCCTTCAACCGTATACCAGAACACCTGTCCTAAACCAGTAGCATCCGGGCCTAAAACCGGGGTTACGCCCATAGGCAGGCGTCCGGAAACCAGATTTAACTTCTCCAGGACCCTGGAGCGAGCCCAATAGTAATCTACATTATCTTTAAAGATTAGATAAACTTCGGAAAAACCAAAGGCGCTGGAGGCGCGGGTGGTCTTAACACCCGGCACGCCGCGCAAGGAAACGGATAAAGGATAGGTAATCTGGTCCTCTACATCCTTGGCAGAGCGGCCTGGCCAGTCAGTATAGACAACTACCTGCTTCTCGCCGATATCGGGAATAGCATCCACCGGAATATTGGTAATTGCCCAAGCGCCCCAGAAGAATATGGCGATATAAATTACAAAAACTACAAATGGCGTTCTTAAACAATAGGATATAAGTTTATTAATCATAATTACCCTCTATCAATGCCTATGCGCCGGCTGCTCTTCTTCTTGTTTTATTTCTGTAGCGCCGCCCCATAATGCGGACATCCCGCCGCTCAGCTGGCTCTGAGAATCAATGAGAAAATTACCGGTGGTAACTACAATTTCATTTTCCTCAAGGCCAATTTTGACCGGGTAAAATTTACGCTCCGCGCCGTCTGCTACAGCCACTGCCTCTTCTCCCAGTTTAACCTCTTTAGCCTTAAACTCTCCCTTGCCCAGCTGCACATAAACTAATTTTCTTAAGCCGGTGTCCAGGACCGCTTCTCTTGGCACTGCCAGCTGCTGACCTAAATCAATATGAATAAATGCATCGCCGTACATATTCGGCTTGAGTTTGCCCTCGGGATTATTTACCTGCACGCGCGCGCGGACACTGCGGGAATTCATCTCCAAAACCGGGTCAATGGCAACAATCTTGCCCTCAAATTCTTCGCCCGGATAAGCAATCGCCTGTAAAACCACATCGTCTCCTACATTTACCGAACCTAAGTCATATTCGTAAATAGTCAGATAGGCCCAGACATAGGGCGAGAGGGTATCTGAAATTAAAAGCCCGCGGTCAGATGCGCTGGCCTGCTTTAATTCCTCAATCTGGCTGTCGCTTAGCCCTAAGAGTTTAAGTTTAAGTCCTGCGGCAAGGATAAGGGCATCCAGCCGCTCTTTAATTTCAGCTGATTGCGCTAAACTCGCTGCAAGATTAGTCCTGTTTGCCTGGATAAATTCGGTTTGCGCCTTATACAGTTCAGGGTCAAAGGCGATCTTGGCTACGGTGCGGATCATGCGCATCAGGGGCCGGGTTATTGCGGGTTCGGTTTTTATGCCGATGAGTTCCTGCTGAGATTCCTTTATCTTTACAACCGCTTCTTTGGATATGCCTGTATCTGTTTCGGCTTCCTCTTCATAGACCGGTATATAATCCATACCCATGGAATCCTTCATAAAGGTAGGCGAAGTAATTGCGGGGTTCATCGGATTGCGGTAGTATAAAATCTTTTTCTCTTTTTTTGCATCTTTGGCAAAAGATACCCCTAAGCTCAAGAGTAAAATTATAAATACAATCGTTATCCTCTTTAAATTATTTTTCATATTTCACCTCTGGTTTAGAAA
>JACRHO010000064.1 GCA_016212045.1 Candidatus Omnitrophota bacterium
AGCCATGCTTAGTGGTTCTTTTAAATCCGTACCATTAAAAATCACATCCAGCATCTCCGATCCCCTCAAGGCCTTCACCGACTGCTCTCCTAACACCCAGCGGATACCATCAAAGATATTGCTGTTATGCACTATCATATCCTGAGCAATAAAATTATGGGTGCCAGAAACTGATAAATCATAGACCCATTTTTCTGAATATACTTTCTCTATACTCACCACTTCATCCCAATATATATCCGAGTTTGCTAATACCTTAAGATAATCATAAATGGCTTTAGCTAAGCCACTAATCTGACCGTGTTCGGCAATAATGCTTAATGCTTCTGCCAAACCTCCTCGTGAAGGCAGGCATCTATTTTCATAATAAGCGGCTAGTTTAGGCGATATCTTCCTGATCCTCTTAATCTTAATTCCAGATAACTTAACGAGGTTTTTAATAACGTGATTAACCTCTGGAATCAAATCCAAATTTGGATTCGTCTTATAATCTAGTTTCTTTATTAACTCTAATCTATCTGCCTTTTTTCCCGCAAAATTCAACATCCGCGACAGGCGTTTTGCATTTTCTAGCCCGTAAATATACACTGAATAATATCTCCTTTTCTTTCTGTCTTTAGTATTTGTAGCGGCTTTCAATTTCTCTTTTATCATAGATTGTACACCTAAACGCAAAAGCAAACTACTGATACCATAGGCTAAATTCTCTGAGGCAGTAGCATATTCAAAATAATCGCCACTCCCACCTCTATCTACGGATAAATAAGCGTCTCCTTCAAAGAGGGCCGACAGAAACTGCGTAATTATTTTTTGCTCGCTATTAAATATCTGGGGCGGTATAACTTTATCTTTAGAAAGGCTGGAAATTTTAAAATCAAAAGTCCGCTCCAAGAATTTACATAATGCAGCAGAAAAAATAATAGCGTCCTTTGCGCACTTCTTATAAGAAAATACCTTTGCCTTAACGCCAAATGCACTATCAGCACAAGAAACAAAATCTCTAATTACGCTTTCATCCTCATTTACAAACCAAACCTGATTTTCTTTTGTCGTCCTACCTTCAGAAATAAGATATCCTAAGAATCTTGCAATTTCAGGGGTCATTTTGCGCGGCAGAACAATTTCACCTGAGCCGCGTGACTTAATGCGTTCAACAAAATCAGGCACTTCGCGAATATTAGCGTATTCAAGCAATTTAACAAAATTAACTATATTCATTGCCTGTCCATCAAAAACTGATCTGATAGCCATTGTTTTCACGGTTGTGGAGTTCGACATTTCACCACAAGTTTCAAAAACTGACTTAAGAGAAGATAAGAAATTTACCAACTCTTCAGAATAAGGTAGATAAACTTGATCTTCTTCTTTAAATTTCTTAAAGACCTTAAGTAACTTCAGCTTTGAGTGAGTCTTTAATCCCGACAGGACTCGAGGCACTGCGATTTTCACACCTGCCCTTAGCTCTTCTGCCCGCAGGTCAAAAATCTGGCCGCCCCTAATGCTAAAAAATGGATGGTAATGCGTGGTAACAACAGTCTTCCCAGATCTGGTTTTAATTTCTAATAGATATTCCGGAGCCTTTCTCTTTATGAAAGCATATATTGGCTTTGGTTCAATTTTAAGTGTCTGGGGATTTAATGATAGAATACGCATATTCTTAGAATTGCCGGTAACCACAAAGCCATCATCTAATTTTTCTACCTCAGATTCATTCTTTAGCGCACCCTCAACCAATTCTCCAATTTTAATATTTGTTCCATTATCTAAAGTAATCAACGAATCATAGTGCAGGCATTTCCCTGTGCCATTCGGACCGACGATGGCGGTAATGCCTGGTTCAAAATGCAGGATTGTCTTGTTGTAGAATGACTTAAAGCCCACCATCTCTAATTTCTTCAGAAACATAATCGCGCTCCTCTCTAAAGTTAGTTTTTAAATTTAGTTTCTAACCAGGCATCAATTCTATCTTTTTTAAAACGCCACTGTCCGATTAACTTAATCGCCGGGATTTTATTGTTTTTCAGCCACTCGTAAATAGTCCGGCGCGTGACTTTCAGGTAACTGGCTAAATCTTCAATGGTCATTAATCCGCTATTCAACATTATCTATCTCCTTCAATGAGCAGACAATTTATGGAGTGCGAAGGACGACATAAATTGTAGCCATTGAGATTTACAATGTCACTGGCGTCTGCGAATTGAATCCTTGACAATTTTTGAAATGTGCTTTGTATCGGGTACAACCTTTAACTCAAAAATTGTCAAGGGTCAAATTCAGCCAGCAAACTTATGTCGCGCTTTGCGCTCCATAAGTTTGGGCTTCATTTAAGTTATGGGCACATTATAAAGAAGAAAAGAAAACTTGTCAAGGAAAATCTTTACATTCTTTAACATATATATGTTAAAAAGGTAACTTTAATGCAAAAAATTGTTATTTTAGGAAAAATATATCGGGGCTAAGGTAGGATTAATATAAAATGAGGGGATTAAATTTAAGGTAATAAAGGATGAGCCAACTGGTAGGAGCAATTGCCCGCCAAACCTCCATCATCCACCATTCAGAGGCAGTGCCTCTATTAGTGGCTAAAACTAACGCGCCATCGCCTTGCGTGGTCTTGATTGCTTCATTATAATAGTAATTAGCTTTGGTGGTATTGCCGACCCGATAAAAAGCTAAAGCCATCTGCAGCGTTCCCTCTAACCATACTGTATCCAAGTCATCATTAAAATCAAATCCGGTGACTGTTCCTGAATTAAATGGCCGGGATAATTTTAGATTAGTCTCTGCCCACGCCAGGGCATTAGAGTAATTATTTCCCAACAGCAAAACTCCCAATGCCTGGACATCAATTACTTTGACTCTATCCCAGGCACCGCGGTTAAAATAGGCGCCATTCCATATTGCCGAACTCTGCAGGAATTTTTTTATCTTGTCTGCCTTAGAAACATAACTGGAAAGGCCATTAAGCCTGCCAAAATTTCTTATTGCCACATAGGCGATTATATTATGTTCTGTGCTCTTCCAATATTCATAGGTATTACCCCTTAATCCGCCATCAATAGGGTCTTGGAGAGTTAAAAGAAAATCGGCTAATTTTTTCTGGGTAGTATAATATGTAGTGCTTGTCTTTAACTTTTGGTAAATATTTAATGCCTGCAAAAACCAAGCGCTATTGCCACAATACGCCAGGCCGCTACCATTGCCATTGGTATCGGAATAAATATAACTTTCAAAAGGAACTCCTTGAGCAGTATTTTTTACTTCATAACATAAAGTATCCAATATTTCTTTTGCCAAGCCAAAATTACCTAAGTTCATACTGGCAATGGCTGCCAAGGTATTATCATAGACATAGCTGCGATTTTCTTTATCTTCCTGATAGGAATCTACTAAACCAATGCCTTTAATCTGATTAGCAATAAAGATTTGGGCACGCCACTGGCGTTTACTTTCTACTGTCTGAATTGCCGCATAGGTAAAGGAATTATTTAAAAGAAAACCTAAAGTGAATAAGACTGTAATTATTTTATGCATATTTTTCTCCCGCCATAATCATTTCTTGAGCCTCTCTTGGAATTTTTTAGTTAATGCAGGTACGATTTGAAAGAGGTCTGCGACAATGCCATACGTAGCCACTTTAAAGATAGGGGCATCCGGGTCCTTGTTGATCGCCACAATGATTTTTGCGGATTGCATACCAACCAAATGTTGTATCTGGCCGGAAATACCGCAGGCAATATAGATTTTTGGGGCAACAGTGCGGCCGGTCTGGCCGACTTGATGCGAATAAGGCATCCAGCCAGAATCAACTGCGGCGCGCGAGGCGCCTACTGCTGCGCCCAAAACATGGGCAAATTCCTCTAAAAGTTTAAAATTATCTGGGCCTCCCATGCCGCGGCCGCCAGAGACAATAATATCTGCCTCGGCTAAATTCACCAAAGATTCTATCTCTTCTACTATGTCCAAAAGTTTAGTGCGCGAGGCATAAACAGGACTGTCAAAACTTTCGCGGATGACTTTACCTTTTCTTTTTTTATCTGGTTCCAAAGGCTGCATTACCTTATGCCTGACCGTAGCCATCTGGGGGCGAAAGTTGGGCGAAATAATTGTGGCCATAATATTTCCGCCAAAGGCCGGACGAGTCTGCAGGAGAATTTTTTTGTCAGGGTCAATGTCTAAACCGGTGCAATCTGCAGTCAGGCCAGCCTTAATCTTTACTGCCACCCGCGAAATCAGGGATCGCCCGATGGCAGTAGCGCCGCAGAGCACAATCTCTGGCTTGTATTCTTGAATTAGCTTCACCAATATATTCGTATATGGCTCATCCTGAAAATGGGTAATTTCCGGTGCCTGCACTAAGTAAATATTATCCGCGCCCCGCCAGAATAATTCGTCTAACTGATCATCTAAACCGTTTCCGATAAGGACACCACTTACCTCACAGGATAATTTTTTTGCTAAGTCCCGGGCCTTGCCTAAAAGTTCATAAGAAACTGATTGAATCAGGCTATTCTTCTGCTCAATAAAAACCCAGATACCTTTGTAATTTTTTAAATCTGGTTTCTCTATTCTGCTTTCTGATTTCTCGATAAGAATTGCTTTCAATTTACAGGCCGGCACACAGGCACCACACAGGTTGCACTTATTCAGGTCTATCACTGCCTTTTTATCCATTATCCGGATGGCATCAAATGGACAGGCCTTGACGCATAAAGCGCAGCCAGTACATTTTTCTAAAATAATCTGAATTGACATTTTGGTTTAGGTTACATAAAGTTCCCTAAGGTTGCCTAAGGTTCCATAAGGTTACCGTCTAATTTCGCGTAACCTTATGTAACATTATGGAACCTTATGTAACCTTATGTAACCTCTTGTTTTAATAAATCTACTAATTTCTCTGCAATCTCCCGGGGTTCGCCAGTCAACATCTGGCCGCCGATTCTTGGGGGCGGGGTAAAAATTTTGACTACCTGCGTAGGCGAACCAGAAAGCCCGATGGCCGTCACCTCTAAATCAAGTTCCTTTTGCGTCCAGGTGATAATTTTAGCTGACCTTGCCCGGAGCATCCCTTTTAAAGAAGGAATGCGCGGCTCATTAATCTCCTTCACCACCGTAAGCAGCGCCGGAAGCGGAGTCTCAATAATTTCATAACCCTCTTCCATCATCCTCTCTACACGCAGGCTATTGCTTCTTACTTCTTCTATCTTCTTGACATAAGTAACCTGGGGAATATCTAAATGCGCGGAGATTCCCGGTCCTACCTGGGCTGTATCGCCATCCGAGGCCTGCTTGCCGCAAAGGATTAAATCGAATTGGCCGATTTTCTTGATCGCGCTGGATAAAGTGTAACTGGTCGCCCAGGTATCGCTTCCGGCAAAGGCCTTATCGCAAATCAGGATTCCCTCATCTATCCCCATAGAGATGGCCTCTTTTAAGGCTATCTCAGCCTGCGGAGGACCCATGGTAATCACTGTAGTTTTGCCGCCAAATTTTTCCTTCAGCCGCACCCCTTCTTCAATGGCATACATATCAAAGGGATTGATAATAGACTTCACGCCTTCGCGAATTAAAGTATTAGTTTCGGGATTAATCTTGACTTCGGTAGTTTCGGGGACCTGTTTGATACAGACTATTATGTTCATTATTACTTCGCCATCTCCTTGATTAATTGTAAGGCAATAATATTTCGCTGTATTTGATTTGTCCCTTCATAAATCTGGGTAATCTTAGCGTCGCGCACATATTTTTCAACTGGATAATCGCGCATATAGCCGTAGCCGCCGAAAATCTGCAAGGCATCAACCGCCACCTTCATCGCCACATCCGAGGCATACATCTTGCTCATTGCTGATTCCTTAGCCACATCTTTAACCCCGGCATCAACCATTCTGGCGGTAGAATAAACTAGAGCCCTCGCTGCCTCTACTTCTGTGGCCATATCCGCTAACATCCACTGAATCCCCTGAAAACTAGAAATCGACCTTCCAAACTGCTGCCTCTCCTTGGCATATTTTACTGCCAACTCCAATGCCCCCTGGGCAATCCCTAAGGCCTGGGCTGCCACTCCCGGACGGGACATATCAAAGGTCTTCATCGTGACAATAAAAACCAAGCCTTCTATGACCAATAGATTTTCTTCCGGAACCTTGCAATCAGTAAAAATTAACTCGCGCGTAGAAGAGGCGCGGATGCCGAACTTATCCTCTTTTTTGCCAAAAGTAAATCCGGGTGTACCTTTCTCCACAATAAATGCCGAGGCCCCTCTTGCGCCCTTGGTTTTATCGGTCATGGCAATCACCACATAAGTTTGGGCATCACCGCCATTAGTAATGAAGTGCTTTAGCCCATTGAGAATATAATGTTTACCTTGTTTTTTAGCCGTGGTCTTGATGGCTGAAGCATCAGAGCCGGCCTCCGGTTCAGTGATGGCAAAGGCGGCGACAACTTTGCCCTTGGCTAAGTCCGGCAGATATTTCTTTTTTTGCTCTTCATTGCCAAAAAGCACAATGGGAAAAGTCCCTAAGGCCGAGGCAGCGTAGCAGACAGCTATCCCGCCGCAGGCGCGGGAAAATTCCTCTGTGGCTAGACACAGATTTAAGACGCTTGTTCCCATCCCGCCATACTCCTGCGGAACAAATAAACCGAATAAATCCGACTCGGCAATGACCTTAATTACTTCCCAGGGGTATTCTTCGGACTGGTCATACTTAGCCGCCTGCGGCCGGATTTTCTCTTCAGCGATCCTGTGGGCTAAATCCTTAATCATCTTCTGCTCTTCACTTAATAGGTAATCCATTCTCTCCTCCTACCCATTCCACCTACGAGGTGGAACGGGGGTTACTTATAATTGTTTTATCATGGCTACTTCCTGACAATTGGGGAATTTGCAGCAGTTAATACATTCTGCCCAAATTTTATGGGGAAGGCAAGAGTTTTTTATTCTCTTAAAGCCTAACTTTTTAAAAAACTCCTGTTTATAGGTAAGGACAAAAATTTCTTTCGCGCCCAATTCCTCTGCTTCACTAAGACAGGTATAAACCAATTCTTTTCCGATGCCCTTTCTTTGTTTTTCCTTTTTTATTGCCAAAGATTTTATCTCCGCTAAATCATCCCAAGAGATATGCAGGGCGCAACAACCAATAATTTTATGATTTTCTTCCGCCACCCAGAAATCCCTCAAGGTTTCATATAATTCATTCAGCGAGCGAGGCAGCATCAGGTCTTCTTTTGCAAAGGCATTAATTAAACCCTGTATTTGTTTAATATCTTCTATCTTGGCTTTTCTTATCATCTTATTTCTGTCCCCTTTGCCACCACCACAATCCCAGAGTCGCTTACATAAAATTTCTTTTTATCCTCTTCTAAATCATAACCGATCACCATACCCTGGGGAATATCCACGTCCTTATCAATGATCGCCCTTTTTATCTTGGCATACCTGTTGACATTTACCCCTTCCATCAATATAGAGTCGTATACTTCAGAATAGCTATGAATTCTCACATTCGGAGAAAGAATTGAACGCTGGACTTTCCCACCGCTAATAATACAGCCGCCACTAACCAAGGAATCAAGCATCAAACCCACGCGGCCGGCAATCTCATCCCCGGAAAAAACGGTTTTTACCGGAGGAAACTGCTCCTGATAAGTCCTCAGGGGCCAGTCTCCGTCATAAAGATTAAATACAGGGTCAACCTGTACCAGATCCAGATTGGCTTCATAATAGGCATCAATGGTTCCGATATCCCGCCAGTATTTGGCTTCTTTTTTATTTTCATCAAGAAAATTATATGCCGCCACTTTTAGCCCTTTTTTAAGCATCTGAGGAATAATATCTTTGCCAAAATCATGGGAAGATTTATTCTTTTTGGCGTCGTCGCGCAATTCTGTTTCTATAACCTCGTGTTTAAAAACATAAATTCCCATTGAGGCATATATTTTATCCGGATTATGCGGGATGGTTTTGGGACTTGCGGGTTTCTCCTGAAAACCCTTTACTCTACCCAGGCTGTCTACTTCCACTACGCCCAAGAGCCCTGCCCTCTCTTTTTCTACCTCCACTACCCCGACAGTTAAATCTGCATCGGCTTGGCGATGAAAATCAATCATCGTATAATAATTCATCTTATAAATATGGTCGCCAGCCAGAATCATAACCTCATCAGATTTATCCAGTTCCAATGTATATAGATTCTGATAAATCGCATCCGCTGTCCCCAGATACCAAGATTCTCCGACCCTCTGCTGCGCCGGTAAAATCTCAATAAACTGCCCCAATTCTGAAGGCAGAATATTCCAGCCTAAACGGATATGCCGCTGTAAAGATGCGGACTTGTATTGGGTGAGCACATAAATTTTGCGCAGGCCCGAATTAATGCAATTACTCAGGGTAAAATCAATGATTCTGTATATGCCGCCGAAAGGAACCGCCGGTTTGGTGCGGTCTTTAGTCAAAGGCCATAAACGCTCGCCTTTTCCGCCAGCCATAATAAATGTCAGGACTCGGCGCATCATCCCGTTACAAACCCCATCCTTTCTCCCGTTACTGACCAATAGTTTGTAACGGGAATCATCTTTAGAAGACCCCCATTAGCCCGCGCCTAACCATCATCACGCCTATGGCCGCCAGCAGTATATACATTATTTTAGAAATTGCGCGTGTGCCGCCTGGGCCGATTAAACGCATAATCAGGTCAGCGCGAATAAGTGTCAGCCAGGCAATAAACATATTGATAATGAGAGCGGTAAAGGTAGGGATAATCCCAAAACTATCCAGCATCATCAGGGTAGTGGTTAAAACTGCTGGGCCGGTGATTAAAGGCGTGCCTAAAGGAAAAACGCCGACGTCTTTATCGTGACCATTAGTCAGAAAGCCCTGTTTTGCTCCGGGAAGAAGCAGCCGCACTGCGATGATAAATAAAAGCCCGCCGCCGGCAATCTGGAAATCTGAAATAGTGATGCCCAAAATCCGCAAAACCCCTTTGCCGATGAACATAAAGAGAATTGCCAATACAGTAGCAGTAGTCACAGAGGCCCGGATAATTTTCTCCCGCTGTTTCTTATTGGCTGCCTCTACAAGGGAAATAAACACCGGGATATTGCCGATAGCATCCACTGCCACAAATATAGGTATAAACGTTAATATATAAGGTTTAAATATCTCTAACATAGTTTCCTATTATATATGATGAAAATGCCCCATTCAAGTGATAATTTACCCTCTCTCACACCTACGCGGTGGGGAAGGGTTATTCTATTTTACTAATCAATGGTAGGCATAAGAAACTGGTCAATGCCGAGACTCCTATCAGCCACTTCAGGCCCACAATAGGTAGTAAAAACGCTCCGGAAAGATTGCTGGCGGTGAGGGCCAAATTACTAATGCTGCAAAGAAGCGCAAAGGAAGTCGCCTCCAGGCCTTTTACAGTATTTCTGGCCATAAAATCCATGACCATTAAGAAAATAAACATCCCTATCAGGCTGTAGGCCACATTATAAATCACTGCGGTAGCAGGAGTATAATAAAGATAACTTAAGCTGGTGACTGCACCTAAGAATACCGAGATAAAAAGCCATTTTTTTATCTTTATCTTCTGGCTGAATTTATAATACAACAGGGCGCCGCTAATTTCAAATACCGTGCCAATGCTAGATAATCCCCCGATCCAGACCTTCCCCCATTTAAAGGTATCCCTCTGGATAAAAAAAAGCGGCGTGCCAAAAGAAGGAGAATATTTATAGAGAAATATAAATAATCCCACAATGAGTAATTTCTTATTGGCAAATAATTGCTTTAAGTCTGATAAAAAGGCAGTTTTAGGTTTTCCAGCCGCAGCAACGGTCTCTTGATAAAAATAAGCAGTTATACCAACCAATATATAAACAGGTATCAGGCATAAAAATCCTCCCCTGTACCCCCATTTTTCCGCCAGATAACCGCCGAGTATTCCGGTGATTAACCCAGCAACTGAAATAGACATCCACTGCACGCTTTGAATTTTACCGGTGAGGTTATAAGCCTTGCCTTCTACGCACATAATCCCATCTACTGCCACATCGCGAAAGGCAGCATCAGTAGAAGTGATTAACAATATTGTCACCAGTAAAATAATCGGCAGTTGCTGTAATCCTAAAAGTAAAACCAAAAGTATATCTATGCCTAAGGCAATAAATATCCAGATTTTTTTATTGAAAAAATTATCTATAATATATCCTATTACTGGCTTTACTAACCAGGCAAGCGTAGTAATGCTGCCCAGGAACATTATTTTTTGGGGAGAAAAATGCAGGGTTTCTTTCAGGTAGTAGAATAATCCTTGGGAGGGAAGTGCCTCTATGCCTTGCGTGAAGTAAACCGCGCTACTTAATGCAAAGAGCCAGAAAAATTTCTTATTCAGTCTTAGGCGCTCCTTCAGTAACCGGCACCTTTTTTTGAGGAAGGACTTCTGTTGCGGGAGTTTCTTCTTTAGCCGGTTGACTTTGAGTTTTGATATTGCGCATTAAAGATTTGCTTTGTTGAGCCGCTAAAATCGCTAAACTAAGACAGGTAAGAAAAAATAAAATAGATAACACCGTAGTCGTGCGGGTAAGAAAGGTGTTGGTCTTTGTGCCAAACATTGACTCTACACCGGAAAAACTCTCTACCAACCCGCCGCCGCGGCCGGCCTGGATTAAGATTATGCCGATTAGTAAAAAACAAATTATTGCATGTACGACAATTATTAAGGCAATCATTTTTTAACCTCGCTGGCCTTCTTGACAATACTCGCAAATGACTCAATGTTTAAACTTGCTCCGCCTACTAACGCACCGTCAATATCTGGCTGAAGCATTAACTCGGTAATATTCTCTGGTCTTACACTACCTCCATATTGTATCCTTGCTATATCAGCTACCTCTCTATTATACATTTTTTCTAGGAGGCCTCTAATATATTTTTGCGCCTCTTCTGCCTGTTCTGGGGTAGCAGTTTTACCTGTGCCGATTGCCCAGACCGGCTCATAGGCAATGACTATTTTAACTATCTCTTCTTCAGTGATATCTTTCAGTCCATTCTGAATATGATCATCTAAAACGGCAAAGGTTTTGTTGTTTTCTCTCTCTTTTAAAGTCTCTCCCACGCAGACAATCGGAGTTAAATCCTGTTTTAAAACTGCCTTTATTTTTTTATTCACCGTCTCATTAGTCTCGCCAAAATACTGCCGACGTTCAGAGTGTCCAATAATCACGAATTTACAGCCGGCATCTTTTAACAAGAGCGCAGAAACTTCTCCGGTAAAAGCGCCTTCGTCCTGCCAAAAACAATCCTGGGCGCCTAATTGGATATTGGTATCCGCAATTACTTCTGCAACTTCGCTTAAGGTAGTATATGGCGGACAAAG
>JACRHO010000067.1 GCA_016212045.1 Candidatus Omnitrophota bacterium
GCAGGCCGCCCTCATAACGGGTAAAGAAAGTCTGAATTGCCTCCACCTCTGACATCTTATCCACGTCTATGCCAATGCCCAAAGCATTCTCTCGGGCGTATTCTTTCCAGACCTCAAAGGCCGGCCGATGATTAACCTCATAAACAATATTGCCCTCGGCCTTAGTAATGGTTAAGGGCGGACTAATCGGAGAGTGCCCGTGCTTTACCCCAATGGCAACCGGAATACGCGAAGCTACCAACGCCAAACTCACAGCATTGGCCGCTACCTTGTCATCAGCAAAGACATAGGTTTCTTTAAACTTAAGGTCATCGCCGGCTGCGCCGCCGGAAAATTTTACATTAGGGCCTAAGGCATTCAGGCCGGCTAAAACCGACTCTTCCCCTTTTCCCGCCAGTCCATCAATAAGTAGAATCGCCGACAGATATGGATAATCTGCTATAGGAGAAGGGATATTCTTACTTGCCTCTTGCAAGGCCTTAATCTCATCTTCCTTAATACCCTCACTCAGCGCAGTGAAAAATTTATGCGTGTTACTGTTAATTACCGCGCAGACTACGCTCTCTTTATCTACTCTCTCCTCGTTAAATTCGCCGGCAGAAGAACAGCCAATCAGGGGGGCGCCTGCGGTAACTTCTCTTACGCCTTTGACTACCTCTTGGTAATTGTATTTGCTTGAGCAAAATACTATCGCCAGGTCAACCTGCTTTATCCCAGCCTTCTCTACTGCCTTTCTTGCGACCTCCTGTCCTACCTTAAAACTCTCCTCGCCCTTGAGTATCGCTGTGCCAAATTTAGTCGCCATCTTGCACCTCCTTCTGACCCGTTACCGGGTTACCCTCCCCCGAACTGGACGCCAGACGAACTTCAGGGCGCCAAGAAGTCGTTCTCCTAATCAAACTCTATAGGTGTCGCAAAAAGGGGATTTTACTGTCTTTAGGCCAGCCTTTTGCTACTAGCAGCCGCTAATATCGTTCACGATTTATGAACACTTTGTTCACACAGCGTGAACTTAATGCCTTATTTCCAAGTGTTAGGACGGGTTAATTTAACACCGCCATCTATGGTTATTTCGTCTTCGAATTGACTGGTAGCGAAATGCTTCTCTTTTAATTTCATATGGAAGTCTACTGCCTGCTTTAGCTCTTCCGCGCGCCTTCCTATTGGAATTACCAAGCCCATTCGTTTTGCAGGAAAAGTGCTTTTTACTGCTTTTATGGCTGGTATTAAATCACTGTCACCGGAAATGATTATTGCGGTATCCCATAAATCCTGGACAGCTGTCTGAAAAAGCTTAATAGCAATATTAACATCTGTTTGTTTTTCTTCAAAAGTTTTGTATTGTTTGTGACAGATTCTGCAAGTTTTATCGGCATATCGAAAAGCTCCGAAAACAACCTCAACGCCTACAAACTGCAAAGCCTTCACGTATATCTGATGTTTAGCCAGCTTAACCTGATCCCAGGTAGCATAAGTAGTGAAATACAATACTTTATCAACCTTATCGTGGGAGGTAACAAAACAATGGGCGAGCTTATTGAGGTTAAGCCACTTATATTTGTAGTAGGAAGGACTACAATCTAAGGAGTGATAAAGATTAAAACCGTCTACAAAAAAAGCTACTCTATTCATAGGCTATAATAAAAAACCCGAACTCACGAGAAGTTCGGGGCCAGCAAGATACGAGATCTCACTGGGATGATGGCATTCTTTATACCACAAACATATGTGTTCGTCAATCTTTTTCTTTCCACTTAAAGTATACCACATAAAGCTACCTGTTTAAAGGCCCAAGCTACAAAAGCCTTGACAAACAGCCCCTCTTAAGGCATATTTAAAATGCGGGCGTTGACTGGGTCGATGGCTCGCATTTTTTATTTCTTTTTGCATACAAAGCTTCTAATTCTTTAAAAGTCAGCTTATTCCCAGCCAGAGCAGTTGATGCATGAGCGTTGCGTAATAACGCCTGGCGCCGTAACTTTGCTTCCCATTTTGGCGGCAGAGGCGTTTGTTCGATAACCTCGCGCGCCGAAGTTATAGTTGTGAGGTTATTTAAGATTTTGTCGGTAATCGTATATTTTGGATTGAACGGCATAATATTACCTCAGCAAATGACAACCTAAATGACAACCTAAATGACAACCAACTCTATTCATAGCAGCACCCCTCTATAAACAAGGTTTTTGTGAATTACGTCGCACGATTATTTAAGAAAACCTCAATATTTCTGTTTGTAATATAAGATGTGGCAAAGAGAATCAGAATATTTATGCTATGACAAGCCAACGCAAGTATAAAATGGTCAAAAGATACAAGGATTATTGATAATATACTGATGGCTACTAAAAAAATTGAAGCCCTGCTGAGATTAGCCATGGGTTTCGATCTCATTATTAGTCCGGCTTCCTTTGTTTTGAAAAAAGAATCCGCGGCTGCCAAAAACATCCATAATAACATTCCAATATTAAATATTTTCAGCCACTCCATCCTGACAAAAATATTTATAATGATACAAATTAATATTAGCAGTGGCATCCAGGAACGATCAGTTACATTGGCTTTGGCGTGGTTTTTTATAAAGATTAGCCGACTTTGTCTTGTTCCATCTCCCGAAACCATAGGAACCTCCTCCTCCGGGACTTCTGTTTTTGCAAACTTTGGCAGTATGCCCATTGATTGAGTCCACAAAGCCAGCACAAATGATTTTCGCTGTTCTTTTCCTAATAAAGCTGCTAATTTCTTGGCAAATTCCCACTCCAACAAGCCATCCCAAGTATCGTTTTTAGGATATTCTTTAATAAGCTTATAGGGTCGTAATTCAATCTGTCTTTGATTAAATGATGATATGACCCATTCACGCGTAGGAGTAGACCGTAATGTCTGCAAGTATTGCGGGAATTTTTCTACCGATAAATTTTTGAGTTGGTTATTCAAGATTTGATCTCGAACCTCCTCCATGCGTTTAGATATCAACTCCATGATTTCCTTCATTAGTTTTTCTCTCAGGTCATTTCCCCAGCGAGCAAATAGAAATCTATCGCATATATGTAAATCATAGATGAGAAACTCATTCATCATAATAAACCATTCTTCAACACTTAGGTATTCATCGCCGTAAGAACGAGATGGGGCGTAGCTTATATCTTCAACAATTACTCCGACTAATAGAGACGAATATTTTTTGATATCCATAAAGATTAACCTCTTGTTCGCCTGAGCGTCAAGGTTGGCTGCCCCGCATGGACTCGAACCATGATAGTCAGATCCAGAATCTGAAGTCCTACCGATTAGACGACAGGGCAAAATTTACAAATACAGTATATCTTTAGCCCCGCTCCAAATCAAGAAGTTTAAGGTAGTTCCGCTACCAGCTCCGGGGCATTTTCTACTGCCACTATTCTATCTTTATATTTTAAGATAACCCGGAAATTCTCTTTTGTCGCGGGGCTTAACTCTATAAACTCCTGCGCTGAGATAAGTAAAAATCTGGGCTTAGTGCTGGATATGCTTAAGGCCGCCTCTAAAGCGGTTTTGTCTTCTATATGTTTTAATTTAGTTAACTCCTGCGCCGAGAATAAAAGGGCCGAACTATCCTGCTTATAGGAAATAAATTCGTATTCCGGCACCTGTCTCAATAATTTATCCACTGCTGGGGCCATTGCTACTGCCTCAGCAAAACGCTTGCTGCGGATATTTAAAGGAAGAGAGAGCATAATGATGCTGCCAATAATTAAAAACAATTTCAGGCCCGCGGCTATCTTTAATTTTAGCGCCTCAGGGAAAATCTTTACAAAGGCCATCCCCACTAATAAGGAAGTCGCCGGATAAATCGGCAGGATAAAATAGTGCAGTTTCTGTCTGCCAAAAGAGAAGGCCAAGGGAAAGATAACCGCCCAGATAATTAAAAGTAAAAACTCATATTTTTTATTTGTCCTCGCCTCTTGAACCGCCAGGTATCCTCCATAGATGGCAAAAGGCAGGAAATAAAAATATTTGGTAATGAGCGCCCAAATATAATAATACCAAGGCACGATGAAACGTTTGGCCCTAAAAAGATGCAGGAAGTTAGAATGATACCAAGGCGTAAGCAGCGTCTTTTGGTCCAGCCTTATCCATAAAAGCACTGGCAGTATCGCTATCGCTAAGCCGGCGATAAACAAAGGGTGAAAAAATTCTTTCCAGCGTCGGCAGAGGGCCAAGTAGAGAAAAATAATTGCCAAAGGTGCCAGGCCAAAGACATCTTTCACCATGATTGCGAGGCAGCTAAATCCGCCGAATAAAAGATAATATAACCGCGAATGCCTTTGCGCCAAAATAAAAGTTAAGAGGGCTAAAGTGATAAATAAACTCACTGGCAGGTCCATCCGGCACTGCCTGCTCAAGCGCACAATATGATTGGTCAAAAGAAAACTCATGCCCCCAAAAAACCCCACCCACTGATTTACCAGGAGCCGGCCAAAATAAAATATTACTCCTACCAGCGCCACGGCACTGGCCATAGAAAAGAGCTTGGCGGTAAAAGTGGATACGCCAAAAATCCGGAATAAAATTTTATTCACCCAGATAGCCAAAGGAAAATGATAATAAAAATCTGCTCCGTGGGTAGGATCCTCTAATTTCAGCCATTTATTACTACGTAGGGCCTCCTTGGCTACTACCGCATAACCGCAGGAGTCTGAATCTAAACCTCCCGGCA
>JACRHO010000065.1 GCA_016212045.1 Candidatus Omnitrophota bacterium
ATTATTTAGGAGGAGTTATTAGGGCTACTGGGGACCACAGTATTTTTGTCAGGACTCGGGATGGCATTAAGGTAAAGCCGGTATGTGAATTAAAGAGAGGCGAGGTTTTAGTAAATCTGCCTTTTAAAAGCCGGGGAGTTTATTCATCGGAATTTGGTACACCGCACCAGATACGGGCGCATCAGTTTCTAGAAGAATTTTTTATGGAGCTTGATATTTGGAATGACGATCAAGGGCTAAAAGATGATTATGCCTTCGTATTAAGCAGCCAAGGCGTTAGTCTTAAGAATGCTATTGCCGCTAGTATCGGTGTATCTCAAGGTACTGTGGGCAATTGGCAGCGAGGTGTACATCTGCCACGGTTATTGAGCAGGGAATCGTTAAAATTAGAATTGCCTCAGAAAGTCCGAGTTACTAAAGAATTAATGAGGTTATTTGGTTATTATACGGCAGAAGGTCGTGTAAATCATTATGTTGAGTTCGTATTCGGAGCGCATGAGAAAGAAATTCACCAAGATTGCATTAAATTAATGAGAGAAGTATTTGGTTTAGAGCCAACACTTGAACTAACCCCAGATAATACTTTAAGGATAAAATATTATTCTGCGCCCCTGGGTCGTTTCTTTGAAAGTTATTGTAGTACGGGCAGTAAGAATAAACGCCTTCCTTTGTTCATCTGGGATGTGCCGCGAGACTATTTTCTTTCATATCTGGAAGGTTATTCTAAAGGCGATGGTTACATTACCAAAGAAGGAAAAATAAGCATAACATCTGTCAGCCATAGGTTAATCACTGAATTAACCTGGTTATGTTCTATGCATGGAATCAAAACAGGAGTGCGAAAATTAGTTCTAAAAGGTGGCCGGGTAATTAAGAAAAGCGTCCTTCCAGAGGGAGTAGCTTGGAATTTAATAATTGGAAAAACTGCAGATCCTTTTAGAGAAAAAGTAGCATTTCCCAACCAGATTAAAAAGCCTTATGTCAGAGAAATAAGGGAACTACCTTACAACAACTATGTTTATGACCTCTGCGGCTGTGAAAATGAGGCTTTCTTTGGAGGCGAGCAGCCTGTATTGCTCCATAACAGCCGCGTCAGGGATTTATTTGAGCAGGGAAGGCGCGCCGCCAAAACTTCCGGCAAGGGAGCAATAATATTTATTGATGAGATTGACGCTGTTGGGCGTTTACGTTTTGCCGGCATTGGCGGCGGTCATGACGAAAGAGAACAGACTTTGAATGCCCTGTTAGTGGAAATGGATGGTTTTGCTACAGAGCAAGGCTTGATACTGGTTGCGGCTACTAACCGTCCAGATACTCTGGACCCAGCTCTGTTGCGCCCAGGCAGATTTGACAGGGTTATTATTGTGAATCTACCGGATATAGCTGGCAGAGAGGCAATCCTTAAAGTGCATACCAGAAAAATAAAATTAGCCCCCACTGTTGATTAAAAAGATATTGCCCAGCAGACCTCTTTATTCTCGGGGGCAGATCTGGCTAATCTCTGTAATGAGGCTGCGCTTTTAGCTGCCCGGCGCAACAAGGAAGCAGTAGAACAGATAGATTTAGAGGCAGCTATAGAGCGGGTGATTATGGGGCCAGAGAAAAAAAGCAGAATTATGTCTAAACGGGAAAAGGAATTGACCGCATTTCATGAAGCCGGCCATGCGATATTGTCACTTTTAATCCCTGAGGTTGATCCGATGACAAAAGTTTCTATTATCCCACGGGGGATGACAGGCGGTTATACCTTAGCTCCTCCCAGAGAAGACAAAAAATACCATTCTAAAAAGGAACTCCTTGGTGATATTGCCGTGTCATTAGGGGGAAGGGTATCAGAGGAGTTGAACTTTGGCGATATTACCACCGGCGCAGGCCATGATTTGGAGATGGCTACTCAGTTAGCCAGGCGAATGATTTGTGATTTTGGGATGAGCGACCGTTTAGGCAATGTTACTTTAGGCAGAAGCCATGGCCCGGTATTTCTGGGCAGAGACCTTGTTGAGGAAAAAGATTATAGTGAGGAGACAGCCAGAATTATTGATGAGGAAATAAAGCGCATTATAGATGAGTCCTATCAACGCGCCAAAAAGTTGATTCAGGATAATCAGGAAAAGTTGAAATTATTAGCCAGTACCTTATTGGAAAAAGAAGTGCTGACTGGCGAAGAAGTCAAACGTATGCTGGGCATAGAAAAAAAGGATACACTAGAAACAGATGGCTTACCCGATACCTCAAATGCGCATCCTTGTGCTTGACAACCCCAAAGAATTAACTAAAGTAATGCAGGAGATCAAGGTTGATCCTTATGGCATTAAGATGATGCTGCCCAAGGCGCTCACGCACTTGATTAAGATCAATTCCCTCTCTAATATTGTGGCAAATATATTAAAACAGGAGCTGCTATCCATCGGAGGCGATGTAGCAATTGCCAAAGATGCGTTAACTGGAAAGTCCAAGAAAACTGATTGCCTTTTGATCGGAAATCTCGCCCAGTTTAACCGTCTGAAAGAAAAATTAAACCGGCAGCCATTTGGCCTGAATAGATTGGGCGAAGAGATTTCTTCTCTTTTAAATAATTACCAGAAAAAGCAATTTATTCTGGAATTGGGTAGGTATAAGTTAAACTTAGAGCGGCGCACGCAGATTATGGGGATTGTGAATCTCACGCCAGATTCGTTTAGCGGAGACGGCCTTTACTCATCGTCCATCGTCCCTCGTCCATCGTCCATCAAGAAAGTTATTGAATTCGTAGAAAATATGGTACGTGATGGCGCGGATATTATTGATCTGGGCGGCGAATCCACTCGTCCGGGGGCAAGGCCAATATCGGTAAAGGAAGAATTAAACCGGACGGTTCCGGTAATCAAGGCCTTAGCAAAAAAGATAAATATACCTATCTCCATTGATACCTATAAACCAGAGGTGGCGCAGGCGGCTCTGAATAATGGCGCGGACTTAGTTAATGATATTACAGGATTGAGAAATCCCAAGATGCGTCGGTTGGTCGCTAAATACAAGGCCGGCGTAGTGATTATGCATATGCAAGGGACACCCCGCACGATGCAGCGCAATCCGGTCTATAGGTCTCTGATTGAGGAAATTTTAGAGTTTTTCCGTAAACAGATAAGCCTGGCAGAGGAAGCAGGCATAGCCAGGGATAAAATTATCATTGACCCGGGCATTGGTTTTGGCAAGAGCCTCCAGCACAATTTAGAGATCTTAAAAAGATTATCAGAATTTAAAAGTCTGGGCCAGCCGATATTAGTAGGGACATCCAGAAAATCTTTTATCGGAAAGGTACTCAGGGCGCAAGTCAACCAGCGCCTTTTTGGCAGCGTCGCATCTTGCGTTTTGGCGGCAGAAAAAGGCGCGCAGATTTTACGGGTGCATGACGTTAAAGCAGTTAAAGACGCACTTAAATTATCAGATACTATTAAATAGTATCAAAGGTTCTCAAATATGTTTATCTGGAGACCGCTGGTTGAAATAGTAATCTTGTGGTTTGTGATTTACCAGATTCTTTACTTTTTTGAAGGAACCCGCGCCCGCCATGTCTTACGCGGAATAGTAGTTTTGTTGCTGGCATTTTTGCTCTTTCAGAAATTAGGACTGGGAGTGCTAGAGTGGCTCTTGACCAAGCTATTCGGGATTTCGGTGATTGCCATTTTAGTAATCTTTCATCCTGAGATCAGGCAGGGCCTGGCGCGTTTAGGCAGACGCCATCTGTTTACTTCGGCATTGCGCCAGGAAGAATGGGATTATCTCTTGGCCCAGATTGGCAAGGCAGCTGAGGGACTCTGTAAAGATAAAATCGGCGCGCTCATTGCCATAGAAAAAAATGACCCCTTGACGGCGTATAGCGAAAGCGGCGCACTCATTGACAGCCGCGTATCTGCGGATTTAATCCAGACCATATATACTCCCAATAGCCTCCTGCACGACGGAGGTTTAATTATCCAGCACGGCCGGATTATGGCTGCAGGTTGTCTTTTTCCGTTAACTGAAAATCCGGATTTAAGCCGCATATTTGGCACCCGGCATCGGGCTGCTTTAGGCTTAAGCCAAGAGACCGATGCGCTGATTATTGTCATTTCTGAAGAGAGGCAGGATATCTCTTTGGTTTACAGAGGGAAATTATTTAAGGATTTAAGCAAGGAAGAAATGGTGAACAAAATCAAAGAGCTCATTAAAGAATAGTATGTCTAAAGCAAAACTTAATCAGCAGATTTTATCTTGGTTTACCTCTCATCCGTGGCTGAAATTTATTGCCTTTATTCTGGCGGTAGTGGTCTGGTTTTATGTGCGCGGTGAGATAGGTAAATTTAATTATTAAAACACGAATGACCACGAATAAAATGCCGAATTACCACGAATAATTTGTGGTAATTTGATTAAAATTCGTGGCAATTCGTGTATGAGCGAAGCGAATAATGCCTAGATTGGGGGTAAATATTGACCATATCGCGACATTACGGCAGGTGCGCAAAGGCATTGAGCCAGAGCCGGTATTTGCCGCGTTCATCTGTGAGGCAGAAGGCGCCCAGGGGATAGTGGTGCATTTAAGAGAAGACCGTCGGCACATCCAGGATAGAGATTTATATCTTTTAAAAGAAGTAGTGAAGGTAAAATTGAATCTGGAGATGTCGGTTGCGCCGGCGATTGTGGAGATTGCCTGTAAGGTTAAGCCAGACCAGGCCACGCTTGTGCCAGAGAAAAGACAGGAGATTACTACTGAAGGCGGACTGGATGTGGTCTCTAATTTTAAAAGAGTAGAAGAGGTGGTAGATAAATTGCAAAATAATGGGATTGACGTGAGTTTGTTTATTGACCCGGACAAAAAGCAGATTGATGCGGCTAAAAAAACCGGCGTAAAGATAATTGAATTGCATACCGGCCGTTACAGCGAGGCAAAAAATAATCAGCAGCAGGAAAAATATTTTAGAGAATTGGAATCCGCCGTTAATTATGCCAGAG
>JACRHO010000066.1 GCA_016212045.1 Candidatus Omnitrophota bacterium
AGGCGCTGATTTATCTAGTTTTGTTCCGGATTTTGTGGAGAAGGCGCTCAAGAAAAAGTTGCATGAAAATAAATCTAAATCAGATCTTACCTGAGGGATTAATTTTAGCGGTAAAAATCTGAACGAAGGAGGTTGTTCCTGTGCCATTACCTAAAAAAAGACACTCCAAGGCGCGCGGCAGGAGGCGGCGCACACACTGGAAATTAAATCCGGCAAATCTTGTGCCCTGCCCGCAATGTAAACAGCCAAAATTACCCCATCGCGTTTGCGGGGTTTGTGGCTACTATGACGGCAGGCAGGTAATAGAGGTTAAAGTAAAAGAAAAGAAAAAGAAGGCTTAAAAGATGAAGATAATAGTTGATGCCATGGGCGGTGACTACGCGCCAGCAGTAGTAGTGGAGGGCGCAATAGCAGCAGCCAAGGAATACCAAGTTGAGATAGTCCTGGTGGGCGATGAGCCCAGCATTAAATTGCTGCTAAAAAAAAATAAATACACCGGCAGCAATATTTTTGCCTATCCGGCGCAAGATGTAATCCAGATGCACGAGCCGGCAGCAGCCAGTGTGCGTAAGAAGAGAGATTCTTCTATAGTTGTCGCCTTAAATTTACTGAAAGAAGGCCATGGCGATGCCTTTGTCAGCGCCGGAAATACCGGAGCAGCGGTTTGCGCGGCTACTTTAAGCTTGGGGCTCCTGCCGGGCATTGAACGCCCTGGCATTGCCATCATTGCCCCGACTTTAAAAGGCATCTCTTTGATTATTGATGTGGGCGCTAACATTGACCCCAAGCCAGTGCAGTTATTGCAATACGCAATTATGAGCGATGCCTATTTTCGCTATATCTTAAATAAAACTGACCCCAGGGTCGGGCTCTTAAATATCGGAGAAGAGGAAACCAAAGGCACGGATTTTGTCAAGGAGACGCACGAACTATTAGAGAAGAGTTCGCTTAATTTTATCGGCAATATTGAAGGTAAAGACCTTTTTTCCGGCAAGGCCGATATTGTTGTCTGTGACGGCTTTGTGGGTAATGTAGCCCTGAAAGTTACCGAGAGCGTGGCCGAGACCACCCAGGAATTTTTAAGAAGAGTCCTGAAGAGTAACCCCTTAGGCATATTAGGGATGCTGCTTTTAAAAACCAGCCTCTCCGGATTTAAGAAAAAATTAGATTATTCTGAATATGGCGGCGCTCCTTTATTGGGGGTCAATGGCGTGGTGATTATCGGGCATGGCCGCTCTAATGCCAAGGCCATCAAGAATGCCATCCGGGTGGCCAAGGAAGAAGTAGAGCGTAAATTCAACGAGAAGATTATTGAGGCGATTAGTCCGGTAAAATGAAAAAAGTAGGCATCATTGGCGTAGGCGAGTATCTCCCGAAAAAAGTGCTCACCAATGCGGATTTAGAGCGGATGGTGGATACTTCTGACGAATGGATTACTAGCCGCACCGGCATCAAAGAAAGAAGGATTGCCGCAAAAAATGAAGCTGCCAGCGACCTGGGTCTAAAGGCAGCCCGGCAGGCATTACACGAGTCAGGGATTAAGCCGCATGATTTAGATTTAATCATTGTGGCTACGATTACGCCGGATATGCAGTTTCCGTCGGTGGCCTCAATGTTACAGCAGGGGCTTTCTGCGAAAAAAGATACTATCTGTTTTGATATCTCTGCTGCCTGCGCTGGTTTTGTTTATGCCATTGCCACTGCCCAGCAGTTTATTGCCCGGGGAAACGTTAAATATGCGCTGGTAGTGGGCGTTGAGATTTTATCTTCCTTAACTGACTGGAAAGATAGAAATACCTGTGTTTTATTCGGCGATGGCGCCGGAGCAGCGGTTTTAGCCGAAGTTAATTCTGGAGGTATCCTTTCTACATATCTGGGTTGCGATGGCGCAAAATCAGATTTATTATATGTTCCGGCTGGCGGCTCACGGATGCCGGCGACAAAAGAGACAGTAAATAAGCACCTGCATTATATAAAAATGCAGGGAAATGAATTATTCAAAATAGCAATTTTGAGTATGACCGAGGCAGCCCAGGTTGCCTTAAAGAGGGCAGGCCTGGAATGCGCGGATGTAGATTTAGTCATTCCCCATCAGGCCAATGTGAGAATTATCAATGCCGTGGCCAAGAAATTGGGCTTAGGCGAAGACAAAATTTATCTCAATATTGAAAAATACGGAAATATGTCTTCTGCCTCCACTGCCACTGCCTTATGCCAGGCAGTCAAAGAGGGCAGGATTAAAAAAGGCGACATTGTGCTTCTGGATGCCTTTGGCGCTGGCCTGGTCTGGGGCGCCTGCGTGATAAAATGGTAGCCTATTTATTCGCAGGGCAAGGTTCTCAGTATATAGGTATGGGAAAGGATTTGTACGAGGCCTTTCCTGAGAGTAAGGCGGTCTTTGACAAGGCGAATGAGGTGTTGGGATTTGATTTAAAACAGAGCTGTTTTGCCGGCCCGGAAGAATTTTTAAAGACAACCAATATTTCTCAGCCGGCGATAGTCACGGTCAGCCTGGCAGCTTATGCGGCCTTCAAGGTGCGCGCAAAAGAAGAGCCAAAGTTTTTTGCCGGCTTAAGCCTGGGTGAATATACCGCCTTAATTGCCAGCGGTGTTTTAAGTTTAGAGGCTGGCCTGCGCTTAGTCCGTAGAAGAGGCGAGATTATGGATGAGGCAAGCCGCAGGAAACCCGGCAAGATGGCTGCGGTTCTGGATTTATCTTTTGAGCAAGTCAAAGATATTTGTTTAAAAAGCGGCGCAGAAATTGCCAATCTCAATGCCCCAGGTCAAGTTGTGATTTCCGGTAGAGTTGAAGCAGTAGATAAGGCCAAAGAATTATGCCTTCAGGCCGGGGCAAAAAGAATAATTGATTTAGAGACGAGCGGCGGTTTTCATTCTTCTTTGATGTCTGAGGCAGCATTAGAACTAAAACAGTTTTTAGAGAAGATACCAGTGGCAGCGCCGTCAATTCCGGTAGTGAGTAATTATACTGCCTTGCCAGAAG
>JACRHO010000003.1 GCA_016212045.1 Candidatus Omnitrophota bacterium
AGCAATGTTACGTACCGAAAAATCCACTGTCTATCTTCCGCAGAGAAAATATTTATTTTTGGTGGATAAGGCAGCAAATAAAATTCAGATTAAGCAGGCAGTGCAAGATTTATATAAGGTAAAGGTAGAGGATGTAAACACTTTTATCTCCTGGGGCAAATTAAAACGCGTGCGTTACCAGTTAGGAAGGACGCCGGAAGTTAAAAAGGCAGTAGTAACTTTAAAAGAAGGACAGAAGATAGAGGTTGCATAATGGCGATAAAGAAATTTAAACCCTTCACAGCATCAAGGCGCTGGATGAGCAATGTGGATTTTTCCGAACTGACCAAAAAAGAGCCGGAGAAATCGCTGTTGTTGCCGCTGAAAAAAACCGGCGGCAGGAATGTTTTTGGTCGCATCACTACCCGGCATAAAGGCGGCGGCCACAAGAGAATGCTGCGGCTAATCGATTTCAAAAGAGACCTTTGGGATACGCCGGCAAAGATTTTGGCAATTGAATATGACCCTAACCGTTCTGCCTGGATTGCTTTAGTGGAGTATCCGAATAAAGAGAAAAGATATATCTTAAGCCCGGCGGGTTTAAAGACAGGGGATGAGGTTATCTCCAGCAATAATAAGAATACAGAAATCAAGGTGGGCAATTGCCTGCCTTTAAGGTATATTCCGTCGGGAACATTAATCCATAATATTGAATTAGCCAGAGGAAAGGGCGGGCAGATTGTCAGGAGCGCTGGTAGTTTCGCCCAGATCCTGGCCAAGGAAGGGGATTTTGCCCATCTAAAATTACCGTCTGGAGAGGTGAGATTAGTGAGATTAGATTACCATGCCACCATTGGCCAGGTAAGCAACATTGAACATGAGGCGATCACTATCGGTAAGGCAGGCCGGTCGCGGTGGCTGGGGATTAGACCCACGGTCAGGGGACTGGCGATGAATCCAGTGGACCATCCGCACGGAGGCGGAGAAGGTAAATCTGGACAAGGCAATCCCCATCCAGTCAGCCCCTGGGGCATGCCGACCAAAGGTTATAAGACGAGAAAGCGGGGGAAATATTCGGATAAGTTTATCGTTAAGCGGCGCAAGTAAGGAGTAAGTTATGCCAAGGTCGTTAAAAAAGGGTCCATTTGTAGAAGAAAAATTATTAAAGAAGGTGCAGAATCTGCGCGGGGCAGGGGTACGTCAGGCAATCAAGACCTGGTCCAGGCGCTCCACAGTTATCCCGGATTTTGTGGGATTGACTTTCGCGGTTTATGACGGCAGAAAACACGTGCCGGTTTTTATCACCGAGAATATGGTTGGCCATAAATTAGGAGAATTTGCTCCCACGCGCATCTTCAGGAAACACGGCGGCGTCAAGGCCAAGAAGGCACCGGAGAAGACATAACTATGATAGTTAAAGCCGAAGGAAAATTTTTACGCATTTCCCCGACCAAGACGAGGCAGGTGATTGATTTACTGCGCCATAAGGATGTTTTAGCCGCTCAAGGGATCCTCGCGAACTTAAATAAACGCCCAAAAGAATATCTGGTGAAACTACTGAATTCAGCCATCGCTAATGCAAAGGTTAAAGGTTTTAATCTAAATCAATTATATATTTCTAAAATTATCTGTAATGTCGGACCAACCTGGAAGAGGTATAAGGCCGCGGCATTTGGCCGGGCCACGCCGATTAAAAAGAGAACTGCGCATATTAAAATAGAGTTAGACACGAGGTAAGGAGAGAGATGGGTCAGAAGGTAAGTCCGTTGTTACTGAGGCTGGGTTTTACCAAAAACTGGCGGAGTATGTGGTTTGCCAAACCTAAAGAATACCCCCGGTTTATTGAAGAGGATTACCGGATCAGAAGGCACATCAAGAAAAATTTTAAGCACGCGGCAATTGCCAGTATTATCATTGAGCGCTTAACCGAGCGGGTAAAAATCAGGATCCAGAGCGGCCGTCCCGGCATAATTATTGGCCGTCACGGCGCGGATATTGAGCGCCTGCGCCAGGATTTAAATAGTCTGCTCAATAAGGAAGTCTCTATTGATATAGAAGAGGTAAAACAGCCGGCTTTAAATTCCCAGTTAGTGGCAGAAAATATTGCCATGCAGATTGAAAAAAGGATAGCATATCGGCGGGCAGTAAAGCGGGCGATGGAGCAATCCATGAATTCCGGGGCCAAGGGCATAAAAATTACCTGTGCCGGAAGATTAGGCGGAGCAGAGATGTCCCGCGTGGAGACCTTTAAGCAGGGGACAGTTCCTTTATCCACTTTACGCGCAGATATTGATTATGGTTTTGCCGAGAGCCTGACTACCTATGGCTTGATTGGGATTAAGGTCTTGATGTATAAAGGCGATATATTAGGTAAACCCGTGTTATAATCTGTTTTCTTCTAATATGGTAATGATGCCGAAAAGAGTAAAGTATCGTAAATCCCAGCGCGGGACGCGCCGGGGCCTGGCTACTACCGGCTCGGAGCTGGCCTTTGGCGAGTTCGGCCTAAAGGTATTAGAGAATGGCTGGATTAAAAATACCCAGATAGAATCAATCCGGGTGATTTTAGCCCGGCAATTGCATCGGGGAGGAAAACTCTGGATCAGGATTTTTACTGATAAATCCGTGACCAAAAAACCCGCAGAAGTGCGTATGGGCAAGGGCAAGGGAGAACTTGACTATTGGGTAGCGGTGGTAAAAAGAGGTAAGGTTCTATTTGAGATGGGCGGCGTGCCCGAAGAATATGCCCGGCAGTGCTTCAGGTTAGCAGCTTATAAACTGCCGCTGCGCACCAAATTTATTAGCCGCACGCACAGGTAAAGATGAAAATACAAGAGTTACGCAGTTTATCCAAAGAAGAATTAAAAGAAAAACTAAAAACCCTCAAAGAGGAATTATTTAAATTGAATCAACAGCGTTAT
>JACRHO010000068.1 GCA_016212045.1 Candidatus Omnitrophota bacterium
CCCGTTTTTGGCCAAGTCCCTGGCCGGGCGGTTTTTCCTTTAACTCAAATTATCTCACTTATCATATTCCAATTCGTGGCCAGGCAAACAGGATAATTATAGATATAGATTATTCCTTGCAGACTAGAGGAGATGTAAAAGTTTTTGTTTCCGGGAATAATAGCAATTGGGAAGAAATCACAGATTTATTAGGGTTTGTTAAATCTGATGCCCCCGGTGAAAGAAATATAAGGAAGGATATATCTTTTATAATAGCGGAAGCGGATATTACCGCTGACCTGTACATTATGTTTAGAGCAGCTGCGTATAGCGGAGATTACTGGGTATTTGGTTTGCATCGCATTGCAGTAAAAATAGAATCTGGTTTGTAAGTATGCGAGCGTAGTTCAATGGTAGAACAATAGCCTTCCAAGCTATATATGTCGGTTCGATTCCGATCGCTCGCTCCAGAGATATGGAAAAAGAATTCCTAGAGCCGGTTTTTATTGATGCCTTTGATTTGGATGATGCCTGGTTTCAGTGTCTTTCTCAGATTTTAGAAAAAGGCCATATCTACACCATTACTAAAGGCAGTTACGAAGGGCAAAAGCGCTTAGAGTTTGATTTTGCCGTGGTCAGGGTCAGAAAGCCCAGTCATCAGATTATTCCCATTATCCCGGAAGGAATGAGTATTCCTGCCCCGACGGATATGAACTATATACAAGGTTATTTGAGTTATCTGCTGACCGGCGCAAAAACCCAAACCGAAGATTATACCTACGGAGAAAGGTTAGTTGAACCAAAGGTAAAGGTAAAAGAAAATATCAACGGCAAAGAGATGCTCAGAGAAATGCCCCTGCAGGTGAATCAGGTAGAAGAGGTGCTCAAGATTTATAAAGAAAAGGGCTTTGGCACAAATCAGGCGATTATGGAGATTGGCATGCCATCAGATATTAAACTAACTGACCCGCCCTGCCTGCGCCTTATCGATACCCGGGTGCGCTACGGAAAGTTGCATTTTATTTTATATTTTCGTTCTTGGGACCTCTGGGGAGGGTTTCCTTCAAATCTGGGCGGATTACAGTTAGTCAAGCAATATATGGCTGGAGAAATCGGCGTAGCAGACGGAGAGATAATCGCCGTCAGCAAAGGCCTACACCTTTACGATTACAGCTGGGAATTGGCAAAACTAAGGACCGCTAAATCCAATATAAATTTATAACCAGATGAAGAAAGTTTATCACGGCGCGGAACGCCGACAGTTTATAAGATTAGAATATACAGCGCCCTTGGCGTATAAGATCTGCAAGAAAGGCACCGTTTCTAAACTGGTTTCCGGCTACACCGCAGATATCAGCCAGAGCGGATTGCTCTGCAGGATAAAAGATAAAGTTAATAAAAACGATTTGCTGTGGCTTTCCTTTAACCGGGATACCTTGGATATCTGCCAGGATATTGAAAAAAGGAGTTTGATTTATCAAAATGGCATTATCGGCAAGGTAGTCAGGGTCAAGCCTCAAGGCAAAGACGATTATAGAGTGGGTATCCAGTTCATTACCCGCGAAGAAAAAAATCTGACCAACATTTATCCTAAGGTTTATTTTTTAGAAAAACAGATGCAAGAGAAGAGAGCATGAATATATCTATTCTAGGCGATGGAGGATGGGGTACGGCGTTAGCTATTTTATTACATAGAAAGGACTGCGCCGTTACCCTCTGGAGCCAGTTTTCCAGTTACGCAGCGTATTTAAACAGAAAAAGGATAAATACTAAGTTTCTTCCTGGGATTAAGATACCCCGAGGGATAAAAATTACGCATAATTTAAGGGAGGCAATTAACGAAAAGGAATTAGTTGTTTTAGCTATCCCTTCGCTGTATTTGCGCAGTATTTTAAAAAAAATCAGGCAATTGAACTATTCCCATGAGAGTTTATATTTAAGCGTGATTAAAGGCATAGAGATGAACTCCTTGAAAAGGATGTCTGAGGTAATCTATGATGAATTGGGTAAAGTAAGATTAGCCGTGCTTTCCGGGCCAACCATTGCCCATGAGGTAGCCAAGGGCATACCCTCAACTGCAGTCATTGCCTCCCACGATAAAAAAATCAGAAAGTATCTACAGGGTATTTTTATGACTGATAG
>JACRHO010000069.1 GCA_016212045.1 Candidatus Omnitrophota bacterium
GTAATGCTATAGCCTCTGGCTAAGATATTTAACGGGCTTAAACTGGTGAGTTTCTCTGCGGCCTTGTGGAATTCTATATTTCTTACTTTAAAGAAATGGTTAATGCCGGAATAAATCTGTTTGGCCAGCTCCATTACCCTTTCCTGATAGCGCCTGGCGATGACCAAGGGATTCAATAAAACTAATTTGCGATAAAGGGCATTGAAGTTGCCTGCATTTATCTCTAAGAGATGGTCAATGCTTAGGCTTAAGCGGTGGATTAAATCTTCCCTTGTATCTTGAAAACTTACGATGGAATCCTGTAATATTCTCTTTAAATCTGCAGTTAATTCTTCTATTTGGCCCTTTAGGTCTTCTTTTTTAGGAATAACTATCTCTGCGGCTACCGAAGGAGTAGCTGCCCGCACATCAGCCACCAGATCCGCAATAGTCACATCGCGCTCATGGCCGACTGCAGAGATGACCGGTATCTGGGAATGATAAATTGCCCGGGCCACGAGCTCTTCATTAAAGGCCCAAAGGTCTTCCATGCTGCCACCGCCCCTGCCGACAATCATCACCTCAATGCGTTCGCTGACAGAAACCTCTTGATTAAAAAGATTTAAATCCTGAATGGCTTGAGCAATCTCCTCTTTTGCGCCTTCGCCCTGCACCCGCACCGGATAAATAATCATCCGGATATTCTTGAATCTTCTCTCTAATACCTTCAGGATATCTTTTATCGCTGCGCCTTGTAGCGAGGTGACTACGCCGATGCGCATCGGCAGGCAAGGTATCTGCCTTTTGCGCTCAGGAGAAAATAAACCTTGCTTTTCTAATTTCTCTTTTAATTGTTCTAAGGCAAGTTGCAGACTGCCGATACCTTTGGGCTCGATTTTCTCGACGATAATTTGATATTGACCGCGCGGACTATAAGCGATGATTTTACCAAGACAGATTACCTTTAAACCATTTTCAATTTTAAATTTAATCTCACGGTTGGCACGGCTAAACATCACTGCTGGCAATATTGCTGCATCGTCCTTTAAGACAAAATAAAAATGCCCTGAAGGATAAGCACTAAAATTAGAAACTTCTCCCTCCACCCAGATTTCGCCAAAGGTATTCTCCAGGATTAATTTTATATCCTGGGTGAGCTCAGAGACGGTATAGATATGGGAAGTTTTCCGGTCGTTTTTAATCTCTAACGGCGTCATTTCTCTGTTACTGCCAGTTGCCCTCCAGGTTCTGTTTCCGCTGGTTTGGGTTCAGCTGGCTTGGGTTTGAGTATAATCAGGTGCACTGAATAAGGCGCCAGCTTCAAGGAGTCTTCGTAGACTAAAGAGGCAGAGATATTTTTTTCTTCCACGGCAGAAAATTTACAGTTTATACTGCAGGAGCTATCTGTGGCGTAACGCTGGTATAAATAATCCTCTTTAAGGTTTTTCACTAAAATTTTTATATTGCGGATTGTTCCTTTAAATTTTTCTGCCTGGGCATCCAATTCCTTGACCTTTTTTAATAACGCCTTTGCCTTAGCCGTGGCCTTGAGGGTATTAATATCAATTTGGCCACGTATAATTTTTTCTAATTTGCCTGACTTAATCAGGTTTAAGATAAACCTTCTTTCTCTTTCATTGATGCCGGCGATACTCCGCGATAAATAGTTAGTCACTATTCCGGGGTCAATATAATTATAAACTAGCAGCATAATATCTTTCTTATTCTTGGTGGCAATCATCCCCACAAATTCATCTTCACTTTTCTTCTGTAAAGAAAACATATCCTTCCCCAACAGGCCGAGCATCCTAAAAACATTATAGATAACCTTAGGGTCGCCTTTGTACTCTGAGGCCTCAGAATCAAAACAAAATACGCCCAGGTTTCTGGTGACTGCCTCTTTATTGTTCTGGAAATCTTCTAAAGAAAAATAAATTTGATTGTCTATGCCTGCCAGGTGCATATTTTTCAAGCGGGCGGGGATGAAACTAGCCGCAATATAGGATTTTTCAGAACGTTCGGCTAAAAGGTTGGCGCCGGAGTCATAATTCCATTCAGTGACAATGAGGGGGATATTCCGGTCAAAATGAAAGTACGTTAGCCAATCGCGGATGAGCACTGCGGTGGGTTTATTGTAGGTGGTGACTTCTCTTTCGCTCTTCGGATCCGAGGAATAGGCATGCCAGGTAACGAAATCTAAATGCAGATGATTGCGATAACAGAATTTAATTAATTCATAAATCAGGCTTCTCTCTGAGGTAGCGGTGGTGTTCAGGTCAAAGTTCTGGAACCACCAGCTAGGGGCCGGCCCGCCCAGCGGCATATGCACCTTAGTCTCTGATTCTAACTCCTCTATCGCTTCGCTTACTGCCCGGTATATATTCAGATAATCCTGTTTTCTGCCCAGAAAGAAATCATCCAAGTCAGGGGCGCTCCAGAGCTCATACCAGATATTATACCTTTTCTCGTAACTTAACTTTCTGATTTGATTCTTGACTAATTCCTTAAATGCCTTCAGGTCCCAAGGGCTACTACGTTTATCCAAAGCCCTGCCTAAACCAGCGGGCGTGCCGAATAAATCTAAAATCACCAGGCCCCCACCCTCGGTTATTCTCTGCATAATATTTTCGTAATTAGCCAATAGTTTTGCCTGCTCCTCTTCGTTCTTACTTAATTGATTTATCTCCCAGAGATTATATTGGATACGGTAGACCCCAGAAAACCCGATATCCTGCTGCCAGGCATCCAATACATCTTTGGCCGCTAGGCCCTGGGGCCAGGTAGGGTCGCGATGAAACCCGCGTCCGCTTAAATCCACATTGGGCCTGAAAATTTGAGGCAGGGGCTTAGTTTCAGAGGCGACATCCAGAGTAAATTCAAGGTCATCGCCCTGCTGGGCAAGCGATAAATGACAAATGCCAAATGACAAATAACAAATGAATGCCAAATGACAAATAACCAATAACAAAACTCTGGTTTTGATATTTGGATTTTGGATTTTGGATTTATTTTGGATTTTGGATTTTGTCATTTGTCATTAACCTTCTTTGAATTCTCACAATTGTGTGCGCCTTGCCTGTTTGCTCATCTATATCCAAGACTACGCCGTGCAACTGGACATCTCCTTCGGCTACCTCAAATCTCTGCGGAACCGCAGTGATAAATCTCTCCAAAACATTTTCTACCTTACGGCCGATGACGGATGCATAAGGACCGGTCATTCCCACATCAGTAATGTAGGCAGAGCCGCCGGGTAAAATTTTTTCATCCGCAGTCTGGATATGGGTATGGGTGCCTAAAACTGCTGAGACCAGGCCATCTAAATACCAGCCCAGGGCCACTTTTTCCGAAGTTGCCTCGGCGTGGATATCCACAATAATAATTTTAGTCTCTTTCTCTAACTCTTTCTGGGCCAGGTGCGCACTTTTAAAAGGACAATCCAAGGCCTCCAAAAACACCCTGCCCTGCACATTAATCACCCCGATTTTTTTGCCGTCTTTAGTCTTAAATATCCCGGCTCCTTTGCCAGGTGCGGCAGGAGGAAAATTTATCGGCCTTAAGATGCGCTCTTCGTTTACGACCAATTCTATGGCTTCTCTTTTCTTCCAGATGTGGTCTCCTGAGGTAAGCACATCTAACCCGTCACTAAACAATTCTTCAGCCACCTTGGGGGTAATCCCAGAGCCGCCAGCGGCGTTCTCGGCATTGGCAACTACAAAGTCCAGAGAATATTCCTTTTTTAATTCAGGTAAAAGTTTTTTTATCGCTTCCCTGCCAGGCCTGCCTACTATGTCGCCGATAAATAGAACTTTCATAAAAATTCTTTCTTAGTAACTAGTAAACTAGTAACTCGTAACTAGTAATTTTTAAAACATCAAAAATAGATTTTGTATCCTAAAATTTTGTTTTTAATTACCAGTTACTAGTTACTGAATTACTAGTTACTGAATTATTTCGCGTACTCAATAGCCCTAGTTTCTCTAATCAAATTCACATTAATCTGTCCAGGGTATTCTAAGCCCTCTTCTATTTTCTTACGGATATCCCGCGCCAGATTAACAGCATCGTTATCTGAGATTTTTTCCGGCTGCACAATCACGCGGATTTCTCTTCCGGCCTGGATAGCGTAGGACTTCTCTACTCCTTTAAAAACATTGGCAATGGACTCTAATTTCTCCAGCCTCTTGATGTATGTCTCTAAAGTCTCACGCCTTGCCCCTGGACGTGTGGCACTAATGGCATCGGCAGCAATGGTTAAAACTGCATAAAGGCTCTTGGGTTCTGCCTCTTCATGGTGCGCCTCAATTGCTGCCACCACATCCGCTGCCTCATTATATCTTTTGCAGAGTTCTGCGCCAAGTTTGGCATGGGTGCCTTCTACCTGATGATCAACGGCCTTGCCCAAATCATGTAAAAGCCCGATCCTGCGGCTAAGTTTCGCATCTAAGCCTAACTCTGAGGCCATTGCCCCTAACAAAAAGGCAACCTCCTTGGAATGCTGCAGGCCGTTCTGGCCAAAACTGGTGCGGTATTTTAGCCTCCCTAAGAGTTTGATAATTTCAGGGTGCAGGCCATCCACCCCGGCCTCAAAGACCGCGCGTTCTCCTTCTTCGCGGAGTTTCTCTTCCATTTCTTTTTTGGTTTTTTCCACAATCTCTTCAATCCTGCCCGGATGGATTCTTCCGTCGGAAATCAACTTCTCTAAACTTAGGCGGGCAATCTCCCGGCGCACCGGATCAAACGCAGATAAGGTCACTGCCTCCGGCGTATCATCAATAATCACATCTACGCCAGTAGCCATCTCTAAGGCGCGGATATTTCTTCCTTCGCGGCCGATCACCCTGCCCTTCATCTCATCGTTAGGCAAATTTACCACGCTCACCGTTGACTCTACAGTATGCTCGGCAGCGCAGCGCTGGATGGCTAAACTGACCACCTCCTTGGCCTTCTTCTCTGAGATGCCGCGCAATTCCTCTTCCTGTTTTTTGATAAACACTGCCTTCTCGTTATTCAACTCTTCATTCAGACGGCTCAATAAAATCTGCTTGGCCTCTTCAGCGGATAAAGAGGAAATCTTCTGTAGTCTCTCTTTTTCTTCGGCAATCAGGGCGTGCAGTTGCGCATCCTTTAATTTCAGCGATTCTTCCAATTTCTTGCTATTCTCCTGACGGAACTCAATATCCTTTTCTTTCTTTTCTAAAAGGTCAAGCCGGCGGTCAATATTCTCTTCTTTTTGGGCGAGCCTTTTTTCCATATTCCCCAGTTCCATACGCCTGTCCTGGGTCTTTTGTTCAAACTCCTGGCGCATGCGGTAAAGCTGCTCTTTTGCCTCCAGTTCTACTTCCCTCAGGCGTCCTTCAGCTTCTTTTTTGGCCTGCTCTAAGATGAACTTTGCCTTTGTCTCGGCATCCTGGATTTTCTTCTCGGCTAAATATCTCCTGGAGAGGTATCCCAGCGCTGCCGAGACCAAACTAATAACGATAAACAGAATTATAGTTAACATTTGTGATTTAACCTCCTTCAATGAGCAGATAACTTACGGAGTCCGCCACAGAAGTTTGGCGGACGACGTAAGTTATAGCGAAGCGTCTGCGAATTGAACCCTTGACAATTTTTGAAATGGGGCTGGATAACATAACCAAACCTAAACTCAAAAATTGTCAAGGGTCAAATTCAGCCAGACAACTTAGCTTCGCTATCGCTCTGCTCAAGTTGTGGCTTCATTTGAGATTACTTGGTCGACGCGGACATCCGTCGTGGTGGTGGGTAGAACAGGTAAGATTTGGAAATCAAAGGCCAGGCCAATAGAATGTATCTTTTTGGGTAGGTCCTTTAGGAAATAATCGTAGTAGCCCTTGCCGCGGCCCAGCCGATTCCCTTTTTTATCAAAAGCAACGCCCGGCACAATCACCAGGTCTAAATCTTCTAATTGAATAAATTTTTTATTCGCAGGTTCACTTGTCCCATAAGGCCCTCTTTTTAATTTCGTATCTTCTTTCAATACCGCTGGCCTTAAGGTTAAACCGTATTTTTTACATACGGGCACTGCGACTATCTTACCTAATCTCTGCGTTTCTTTAATCATCTCTCGCGTATCCACCTCGCCACCAAACGAGATGTAAAACATCACTTTCTTTGCCTTCTGGAAAATCTGCTTCCTAAAAAGCTGCTCTTTGATGATGCGGCTTTTTCTCTTTCGCCCTGCCTCCTTCTGTATTTTTAATCTCAAGAGGATTTTACTACGAATTTCTTTCTTTGTCAACCCCGTTACAAATTTTATTCTACCGGTGAATTTTGATATTTGAAACGGGGTCAATGCCCCAACTGGATTAATGCTCATGGGTATCAGGTCTTGGCTCAAAGGCGCTGGGGTCTTTGCCGATTTTTTTATAATAGTCAGCCAGGGCTGACCTTAATGCCTGCTCGGCCAAAACTGAGCAATGTATTTTAATCGGCGGTAACCCGCCCAAGGCCTCGGCTACTGCGCGATTGGAAATCTGCAAGGCCTCTTCCACGGTTTTGCCTTTCACCATCTCGGTTACCATAGAACTAGTGGCGATAGCGGCGCCGCAGCCCATCGTTTTAAATTTCGCATCTACGATTATACTATTCTCCACTTTAATGTACATCCGCATTACGTCACCACAAATTACGTTGCCGACGGTACCAATCCCGCTGGCATCCGGGATTTCTCCGCAATTTCTTGGATGTAGGAAGTGATCCATAACTTTTTCTGAATACGAACCAAATATCTTATCTTTCTCTTCGGCCATATCTCATTTTGTCATTATCAATTTATGGGGTTTATCTGTCTTTTTAAAATCCTTGGGTCCTTTTATTTTTTTAAATTGCTCCAATCTTTTTCTTTTCTCCAGTTCTTTATAAATCAAAACCCAGGCACAATCGCGCTCTTTATCCACCTCGCATTTACCTTTATCCACTCCGCCGCAGGGGCCATTGAGTAATCCTTTCGCGCAAAGCGTAATTGGGCAAATCCCGCCAGTAATATCTAAGACACATTCTCCGCACATTGAACACTTCTCATAGAAATTACCCTGGGCATCCATTACTGCGCCAAATAAGGTATTACATCCGGGTAAAATCACCAAACCCAAACGGTCATTATCCTTTACTGATTGCGTTCCCAGGCCACAGGCTAAAACTAAAATCGCCTCTGTCTCTCTCAACAATTTCATATTCTTGGCGAGTTCTGTTTTAATTTGGCTGGCCAGGCAAGGGGCATCGGGGATACAACTCCCCAAAATAACTTTACCCTGTTTTTCTAATTCCTGCTGCAGCTTTAAAAGTTCGTCTTTGCCGCCGGCCTTACAGGTGGTGGCGCACTCGCCGCAACCAACGAGAAATAACTTTTTATAATCCTTCAACGCCTGCAAAATTTCCTGAATTGGCTTCTGTTCAGTAATAATCATTCTTTATTTTCCTTTCCCAGTTTTTCTAAGCGCTGCTTAATCTTTGCCTCGTATCCAATATCCGTCGGCTCATAGTATTTAACCTGCCGACGGGTATATTTCTGTTTGACATAATGGCCGGGAAAATCGTGGGCGTATTTATAACCCTTACCGTGGCCTAAAACCTCGGCATCCGCATGGGTATCTTTTAAGTGCTCCGGCACCTCCTGCACCTTTTTTTCTCCTATGTCCTGCAGCGCCTTCTCAATCGCCAAATAGCTGGCATTGGATTTTGGCGCACAAGAGACATAAATGCAGGCCTGGGCTAAGGGAATGCGCGCCTCAGGCATGCCCACAAATTCGGAAATCTGCAGGGCTGCATTTGCCAAGACTAAGGCCAAGGGGTCGGCATTGCCTATGTCTTCCGCAGCCAAAATACAAATCCGGCGGGCAATAAAACGTGGGTCTTCGCCGGCATAGAGCATCTTGGCCATCCAGTAAATGGCTGCGTCAGGGTCAGAGCCGCGCATGGACTTGATAAACGCCGAGACAGTATCATAATGCGCATCTTCGTCCTTATCATAGACAACTGCCTTCTTCTGGATGGACTCAGCAGCAACTTCTAAATTGAAATTGATAAAACCATCTTTGGCCTTTGGCGTGGTCAGCGCGCCTACTTCCAGGGCATTTAATGGCCGGCGGGCATCTCCTTCTGAAGTCTTGGCTAAAAAAGCCAAAGCCCTTTTATCCATCTTTATTTTTACTGCCCCTAAGCCCCGCTCTTTATCTTTTAAAGCGGCATTTAATATCTCTGTTATCTCGCTTTCTTTTAGCGCTTTTAGTTCGCAGACCAGAGAGCGGGATAAAAGCGGCGCGGCCAGAGAAAAAAATGGATTGTGCACTGTGGCGCCAATTAAAATCGGATTTCCTTCTTCTACATCCGGCAGCAAAACATCCTGCTGGGCCTTATTAAAACGGTGGATCTCGTCAATAAAA
>JACRHO010000070.1 GCA_016212045.1 Candidatus Omnitrophota bacterium
GTAGCGGCAAGATTACTGTCAGGAACGCCCCTTACATAGAAGATTCTCGAGGCTTAGATAGCAATTGTAACTGTTATACCTGTAAGAATTTTAGCCGCACCTACTTAAGGCATTTATTTAATGCCGAAGAGATACTTGGCCTGCGCCTGGTTTCCTTGCACAACGTGCATTTCTTTTTAGAGATGATGCGCAAGATGAGAGAAGCAATTCAGGAAGATAAGTTTATAGAGTTCAAGAAAGAATTTATTTCACACTATAATAAAGGAGAGGTTACATAATGTTACATAAGGTTCCATGATGTTACATAAGGTTACACGAAATTAAACGATAACCTTATGGAACCTTAGGCAACTTTATGGAACTTTAGGCAACCTATTCTTATATGCGCATAGACATAATTACTATTTTCCCCAAGATGTTCGCTCCCGTGTTAGGCGAGTCGATTATTAAACGGGCGCAGGCTAAAGGCAAGGTGAAGATTTATCTCCACGATTTAAGAAATTATACCCTGAATAAACACCGCAAAGTGGATGATCGTCCTTTTGGCGGCGGCTCAGGCATGCTGATGAGCCCAGAACCGATATTTAGGGAGGTAGAAAATATAAAGTCACAAAGTCACAAAGTCACAAAGTCACAAGTTATTTTACTATGTCCCCAAGGCAAAAGATTAAATCAGGAAATTGCTAAAAAGTTATCGAAAGAAAAACATCTAATTTTAATCTGCGGGCGTTATGAGGGAGTGGATGAACGGGTAAGGCAGTATTTAATAGATGAAGAGATATCTGTCGGAGATTATGTATTAACCGGAGGGGAATTGCCAGCCATGGTCCTGGTGGATTGCCTGGTGAGGCTTCTGCCGGGCGTATTGGGTGATAAAAATTCCTTGAAATTTGAGTCATTTGAAGGTAATCTATTAGAACATCCTCAATATACCAGGCCCGCGAGATTTAGGGGATTCAAGGTTCCCGCAGCACTTTTATCTGGTGACCATAAAAAAATAGAAAACTGGAAAAAGGAACAGGCCTTAAAAAGGACAAAATTAAGAAGACCGGACTTACTAAAGTTACATAAGGTTTCATGATGTTCCATAATGTTACATAAGGTTACAAAAAACAAAAGCAACCTTATGGAACCTTAGGCAACCTTAGGGAACTTTATGTAACCTTAAACGAGAGAGGTCGAGATGAATAAGATTAAAATTATTGAACAGGGATATATCAAGAAAGATATCCCCAAGTTTAATGTGGGAGATACAATAAAGGTATTGGTCAAGCTAGCCGAGGCAGATGATAAGGTGCGCCTGCATCCTTTTGAGGGAGTAGTGATTTCCCGGCGCGGCAGCGGCATAAATGAAAATTTTACCGTCAGAAAGGTCTCTTACGGCGAAGGCATTGAGCGCGTCTTTCCGTTGCATTCTCCGGCCATTGAACGCATTGAAGTAATCCGTTCCGGCAAGGTAAAAAGGGCCAAGCTTTATTATCTGCGCGCTAAAGTAGGCAGGCGCGCCACCAAGATTGAAGAGCAGGAAGAAAAAGAAGCCACAAGTTCTTAAAATTTGCTTTACTACGAGCGTAAATTTAAAAGAAAAGGTTATGACTTAATCATCGGAGTGGATGAGGCAGGGCGCGGGCCTCTGGCCGGGCCGGTGGTAGCTGCGGCAGTGGCGCTAGAAGAAGCGCATTTTAGAAACCGCATTGATGATTCTAAGAAATTAAGTTTTAATCAGAGAGAAAACGCCTTTAGAGAAATACTCCTGAAATCTATATTCGGCATCGGTATCATCAATGAAAAAGTAATTGATGAGGTAAACATCCTGGTGGCAACCAGTCTAGCAATGGAAGGCGCAGTTTTAGCGCTCCTGGGCAAGATAAAAACCCCATCTTCTTGCCGCATCCATATCCTGGTTGATGGAAATGTCAGGTTGAATATAAACTACCCAGTTACCAACATTATCAAAGGAGATTCCAGGTCTAAAAGTATTGCCTGCGCCTCAATTCTAGCAAAGGTCACCCGAGACCGAATTATGTCTTTATATGGCCGCATCTATCCCCAGTATGGTTTTTCGCAACACAAAGGCTACCCCACAGAAAAACATAAGGAAGTGATTAAGAAATTAGGATTATCCCAGATTCACCGCAAAAGTTTCTCCAGTGTCTAAAGAAAATTTATATTTAGGTAAATCCGGAGAAGAAATCGCAGCTAAGTTTTTAGCAGATAACGGTTATAAAATATTACAGAGGAATTATCGCAGCAGATTAGGCGAGATAGATATTATTGCTAAAGATAAAGATACTCTTTGTTTTGTAGAGGTAAAGACCAGAATTTCTGATAAACAGGGCTTACCTGTTGAGTCCATCATCAGCTTTAAACAGAGACGAATCTCTAAGGCCGCGCTAGTATTCTTGAAAGAGAAAAATCTTCTCAACGAAAAAGCCAGGTTTGATGTTGTCTCCATACTATATGAATCAGGCCGTCCCAACATAGAATTAATCAAAGATGCCTTTGAGTTAGAGGAAAGATATGTTATCTGATATTGAGATTGCCCAAAGAGCAAAAAAAGAACCCATTGAAAAAATTGCCAAAAAGTTAAAGATAGATAAAGGTTATCTTATTCCTTATGGCAGATACATCGCTAAGATAGATTTGGGCATTTTAGATAAAATTAAGCAGAGACATCGCGGTAAATATATTTTAGTTACGGCGATTACGCCTACGCCTTTGGGTGAAGGTAAAACGGTCACCACCATTGGTCTCTCGATGAGCCTGAATAAATTAGGTAAACTTACCTCTACCTGTATCAGGCAGCCTTCTTTAGGCCCGGTCTTTGGGATAAAAGGCGGGGCAGCCGGCGGAGGATATTCTCAGGTAATACCTATGGAGGATTTTAATTTGCATTTTACCGGCGATGTGCATGCCGTGGGCTTAGCCCATAATCTAGCCGCAGCATTTCTGGATAATCATATCTTTAAAGGTAATCGGCTTAAGATTAATCCGGAGACTATTGCCTGGCGCAGGGTAGTGGATGTAAGCGACCGGTTTTTAAGAAACATAAAGATTGGCCTGGGCGGCAGAGAAAACGGCATCCCGCGCGATAGCGGCTTTGATATTACTGTCGCTTCGGAGATTATGGCGATTCTGGCTTTGGCAAGCGATTTAGCTGAGCTGCGTCGCCGGGTGGGGAGAATTGTTTTAGCAGAAGATAAGGAGAATAAACCTATCACTACCGAGGATTTAAAAGTTGCTGGCAGTATGGCGGTATTGTTAAAGGAGGCCATAAAGCCGAATTTAATCCAGACATTAGAAAATACCCCTTGTTTTGTGCACGCCGGCCCGTTTGCCAATATTGCCCACGGAAATAGTTCGATCTTATCCGACAAAATTGCCTTGGCGCTTTCCGATTATGTAGTTACTGAGGCTGGTTTCGGCGCTGATTGTGGAGCAGAGAAATTTTTTGATATTAAATGCCGTACCAGTGGCCTTGTGCCTGATGCGGCGGTAATTGTCTGTTCTATCCGGGCGCTAAAAGCGCATAGCGGCAGATTTAAGATCGTTGCCGGCAAGCCCTTAGATACCTGTTTAGAAAAAGAAGATATTCCGGCTATAGAAGCAGGTCTTTGTAATTTAGAAAAACAGATAGAGAATGTATCTTTTTTCGGCGTTCCCGTTATTGTGGCTATAAATAGATTCTCCTGCGATACAGATAAAGAAATAGAATTTGTAAAGCAGAGGGCTTTAGAATTTGGCGCATATGAAGCCTGCGTAAGTGAGGTCTGGGCTAAGGGAGGAAAAGGAGGCCTGGATTTGGCAAAAAGTGTCATAAAGGCAGCGCAAGAGAAAAATAAATTTAATTTTCTTTATCCCTTAGATGTTCCCATAAAAGAAAAAATTAAAACCATTGCCACTAAGATTTATGGCGCAAGAGATGTAGAATATTCTGAGATGGCTGAAGAAAAAATCAAGAAATATACTCAATATGGCTGGGATAAACTCCCCTGTTGCATGGCCAAGACCCATCTTTCTTTGTCGCATGACCCGAATCTAAAAGGAAGGCCGCAGGATTTTATCTTGCCAGTAAGAGATATCCGCGCCTCTATTGGCGCAGGATTCTTGTATCCGCTTTGCGGGACAATGCAGACTATGCCGGGCTTACCCAGCCGCCCGGTCGGAGAAAACATTGATCTTGATGAGAAAGGAAATGTCCGAGGTCTATCATGAAATATCGAGAAGCTACTTTAAAAAAATATTCAGACGATTTAGCCGCCAAGCTCCCTGCGCCTGGCGGCGGATCAGCCGCAGCGCTTGCTGCGGCAATGGGAGTGTCTTTAATCAGCATGGTGGTTAATTTTACCTTAGGAAAACCTAAGTATGCCCAATATGAGCGCGAATTAAAA
>JACRHO010000071.1 GCA_016212045.1 Candidatus Omnitrophota bacterium
AATGGGGATTTTCAGGACTTGGCTCTGGCGGTATAAATGGGTAAATGGCGTATTGTTATTTTCTACTTTTACAAAGACGTGCCTGCAAATAAAATGCAGATTTTTGTTCCGTAGCATTGCCCCTGGCAGGAGGCCTGCCTCAAGCAGAATCTGAAAACCATTACAAATCCCGATCACCAATCCCCCTTTATTGGCAAAATCCACAACCTGTTTCATCACCGGAGAAAAACGCGCAATCGCCCCGGTCCTCAGATAATCTCCGTAACTAAAGCCGCCCGGCAAAACCAGGCAATCAAAATTATTGATTCTTTTTTCTTGGTGCCAGATATACTTAACTGGTTGTTTTAATACCTCTTTAATCACGTAAAAACAATCCTGGTCGCAATTAGAGCCGGGAAATATAATCACGCCAAATTTCATAATAATTTTCCCTAAACCTTCTTTATCTTATAACTATAATTTTCTATGATGGGATTTGCCAGCAACTTCTTACACATACCCTCAATGTCCCCTGCTAGTTTCTTCTTATCCTGATAATCTAATTTAAGGACTACTAATTTACCCATGCGCACTTCTTCCAAGCCCTTGTATCCTATCGCCTCCAGCGCATGCTTGAGTGTCTTTCCCTGGGGATCTACCACAGTTTCTTTGAGGGTAATATAAATCTCTGCTTTTAACATAGCGTATACTCCTTATTCTGAAAACAAAAATGGCGTTTAGTGCCGAAAGTCTCAGCCTCTAAACGCCTTCGTTTATTTGTAGTGCTTCTTTGGACTACGCTTAAGTTTACCATATATTTTGCTGAAATCAATCTTTTTAGTAAAACCGCATCCCACCTCGTAGGTGGAATAAGGTTTTGTCTATAAAGTGCGCTGCCTGCCTGCCCTCGGCAATCGCCCAGACCACCAAAGATTGCCCCCGGTGCATGTCACCGCAGGAAAATATGCCTTTTTTTGCAGTCATAAATCCCGGGTCAGTCAATACATTCCCGCGGCTGTCTAAATCCAGAGCCAATTCCTTAATCAGTCCGCTTCTTTGCGGATATAAAAAACCTAAGGCCAGCAAAACCAAATCTGCCTCAATTTCAAATTCGCTATCAGATGACTTTTGTCCAATCCTTTGACAAATAAGTTTCTTTACCCAACCGTTTTCTCCAGTAAATTTCCTGGTGGAAACTGACCACTCCCTTCGGCCTCCTTCCTCATGGCTGGTAGAGGTCTTTAAAATCATCGGGTAATAAGGCCAGGGAAAATCTTGAGTGCGGCATTCGGCTGGTTTAGGCAAGAGTTCTATCTGCGTAATAGAGCAGGCGCCCTGGCGGTGCGCTACACCTACGCAATCTGCGCCTGTATCTCCGCCGCCAATAACTACTACTTTTTTTTCTTTGGCATCAATCCATTCGGCTCGCTTCGCTCGCTCAGGATTGATGGTGAGCGAAGTCGAACCATCAATTAAATCCGGGGCGGCGATTTTTTCTCCGGCTACCCTTCTATTGGCCTGAATTAAATAATCCATGGCAAAATGAATTCCGGATAAATTCCTTCCCTCTATCTTTAAATCACGCGGCAGGCTTGCACCGGTAGCTAAACAGATAGCCTCAAACTCTTTTTGTAAATACTTAAATTTTAATTCTTGCCCTACATAAACATTAGTATTAAATATAATTCCCTCTTTTTTTAGGAGATTAATCCTGCGTTCCAATACCCATTTTTCTAATTTAAAATCCGGGATACCGTAACGCAGTATCCCGCCGATTTTATCCGCTTTTTCAAAGACTACTACCAAATGCCCGGCTTTATTCAGTTGGTCAGCGCAAGCCAGGCCTGCGGGACCAGAACCAATCACCGCAACTTTTTTTCCGGTGCGTTTTGTCGGCGGATTAGGCCTGACAATTCCCTGCCTAAAGGCCCACTCAATAATTGCTAATTCATTCTCTTTAATGGTCACTGGCTCATCATTTATTCCCAGGACGCAGGCATATTCACACTGCGCCGGACAAACCCTTGCGGTAATCTCAGGAAAATTATTCGTGGCCTGCAACAACTGGAACGCCTGCTGCCATTGCCCTTTAAAAATAAAATCATTCCACTCGGAGATATAATTTCCTATCGGACACCCCCAATGACAAAAAGGCGTGCCGCAATCCATACAGCGCGAGGCTTGTTCTTGCGCATGCGTTGCTTCAGGTAAAACATTTACTGCCGCAAAATCCTTGATGCGTTCACAAATTGGCCTGTATTTAGTCTCGCTTCTTTTTACTTTTAGAAATCCTCTGATATCAGCCATCCAAAACCTCTTGCAGTTCAGGCAGTTCTTCTAATTCCCTCTTCTCTAAAATCCGTTTGTATTCTTTAGGCATCACCTTGATAAACTGATGAATTTCGCGGCTAAAATTATCTAAAATCCTATACGCGACCTCGCTCTTTGTATATTTATAATGGTTATTGACCAAATTATAAATAGTGCGCACGTCTTTTGAGCAGACCTTCTCTAACTCCACCATCTGCAGATTGCACTTATATCTAAAGGTTCCTTCTTTGTCATAGACATAGGCAATCCCTCCGGACATGCCCGCGGCAAAATTGCGGCCGGTCTTCCCCAGCACCACCACTCTTCCTCCGGTCATATACTCACAGGCGTGGTCGCCTACTCCTTCCACCACCGCAGAGAGACCAGAGTTACGGATACAGAATCTCTCTCCTGCCACTCCCCGGATATATGCCTCGCCAGAAATAGCGCCGTAAAATGTAGTATTTCCGATAATAATATTCTCTCCTGATTTATAATTTGCGCTGCGGTCAGGATAAACAATGAGCTTTCCGCCAGAAATACCCTTACCTATATAATCATTGCTCATCCCTTCTAATTCAAAGGTAATGCCTTTGGCTAACCAGGCGCCAAAACTCTGCCCGGCCACGCCTCTAAATTTAAAATGAATACTATCATTGCTTAAGCCCTCTTCCCCAAAAACCTGACAAACCTTGCCGCTGAGCAGCGCGCCTGTAGTCCTATTTGTATTATTTATCCCTAATTCAGCGCTCACCGTTTCAACTTTTTCAAAAGCAGGTCTTGCCAATGCAATAAGTTGCCAATCTAAAACTTTATCTATAGCGTGGTCCTGTTTTACGGTACAATGCGTTTTTACTCTATCCGAGACTTGAGGCCGATAAAGGATTTTTGAAAAATCAATTTGTTTCGCCTTCCAAGGCAAGATATCCTTGTTTAATTCGATCAGGTCGGTCCTTCCGACCATCTCGTCAATACTACGCAGACCTAAACCGCTCATAATCTCGCGCAGTTCCTCTGCGACAAAACGAAAATAATTGATGATGTATTCTGGCCTGCCCTGGAATCTCTGCTCTAAAATTTCATCCTGCGTGGCAATACCTACTGAACAATTATTTAAATGGCAGTGCCTGAGCATCACACAGCCCAAGACAATCAAGACCGAAGTACAAAAACCAAATTCCTCTGCTCCTAAAAGACAGGCAATGGCCACGTCTCGGCCAGTGCGCATCTGGCCATCAGTCTGCAGGCGCACCCGGCTTCTTAAATCATTGAGCACTAATGTCTGATGCGTCTCAGCAAGTCCCAGTTCCCAGGGCAGCCCCGCATGCCGAATAGAACTTACTGGCGATGCCCCAGTTCCGCCGTCTCCGCCGGAAATAAGAATCATCTCCGCATGGCCTTTAGCCACTCCGGCAGCCACCGTTCCTACCCCCGCCTCAGAAACTAATTTTACGCTGATGCGCGCCTTGGGATTCACATTCTTTAAGTCAAAGATTAACTGCGCCAGGTCCTCAATGGAATAAATATCATGGTGCGGCGGAGGAGAAATTAAAGTCACCCCTTCGGTGGTATAACGCGTCTTGGCGATAATGCTGCTTACTTTATGACCAGGGAGCTGTCCGCCTTCGCCCGGCTTTGCGCCCTGGGCGATCTTTATCTGGAGCTCATCGGCATTCACTAAATAATTAGTCGTCACGCCGAATCTTCCGGAGGCCACTTGTTTTATGGCGCTTCTTTTAGAATCCCCATTAGCTAAAGCCTGAAAACGCTCTGGGTCTTCTCCTCCTTCTCCGGTATTTGATTTGCCTCCCAATCTATTCATCGCTATGGCAATGGTCTCGTGGGTCAGCTTGCTAATGGAACCAAAGCTCATTGCTCCGGTGGCAAAACGTTTTAAAATTGAATCAACTGGTTCTACTTCTGAGAGAGGCACTGGTTTGGTTTCTTTAAGCTGCATTAATCCGCGCAGTGTCGTAGGATTTTTTTCTTGATGATTAATCAGCTCGGCAAATTTCTGGTATTTCTTGGGGTCGTTATACTTCGCTGCCTCCTGCAAGAAAGCGATACTTTCCGGATGCCAAAGGTGAAACTCACCGTCTTTTTTCCACTGGTAAAGCCCGCCGGACTCTAGATATGGCGTCTTAAGCCCATAAAATGCTCTCTTGTGGCGCAATAATGACTCCTCGGCAATGGTCTTTAAATCTGCCCCTCCAATTCTAGAAACCGTGCCGCTAAAATATTTATCGATGAACCCCTGGCTTAAACCTAAGGCCTCAAATATCTGCGCTCCGCGATAACTCTGCAATGTAGAAATGCCCATTTTGGAAAGAATTTTTAAAATTCCTTTCTCTGCTGCTTTAATATAATGACCAATTGCCTCCTCTGGCAAGAGATTCAGTTTTTCTTCTTGAGCAATAAATTTAACTGCCGCAAAAGCAAGATACGGGTTAATGCAATCGGCGCCGTAACCGAAAAGAAGCGCGAAATGATGCACTTCTCTGGGCTCTGCACTCTCCACGATGATACCAATCTGATTGCGTAAGGAAGAGGCGACTAAATGCTGGTGCACTGCCGCACTTGCCAACAAAGCCGGTATTGCCGCCTGCTCTCTGTTTACTCCCCGGTCGCTTAAAATAATAAAGGTATAGCCCTTTTTAATTGCCTGTTTTGCCTCTTGGCAAATTTTTTCTAATCTCTTGCGCAAGGCGTTCTTTTCTGAAGTTTTGAACAATAAAGATATGGTCGTGGTCCTAAATTTATTTGCCCTAATCCAGCGAATTTTCTCCAATTCTTCATTTGTCAGAATGGGTCTTCTCACCAACAGTTTATGCGCGTGTTTGGGCGACTCTTCTAAAATATTCTTCTCTGGCCCAAGATAGGTCTCTAAACTCATCACCAACTCTTCGCGGATAGGGTCAATGGCCGGATTAGTAACCTGCGCGAATAATTGCTGAAAATAATTATACAAAAGTTGTGGCCCTTGCGATAAAACTGCAGGGGGCGTATCATTACCCATTGACCCCACTGGTTCCTGGGCATTTTCAACCATTGGCTTAAGAATTACTTTTAAATCTTCGCGACTGTAGCCGAAGGCCTTCAGAAGAGCGAGGGTTTCTGTGACTGCTACGTCGTTACTCGCAGCCTCTGGCCTCTGTCTTAACTCATCCAATTCCAGCATATTTTCTTTTAACCATTTACTATAAGGTTTATACTTGGCCACATCAGCTTTTATCTGGTCATCCCCGATAATATGCCCTAAGGCCGTATCAATAAAAAATATTTTTCCCGGCTCAAGCCTGCCGCAACTCTGGATATCCGCCGGGTCAATATCCAGCACGCCGACTTCTGAAGCCATTAGCACAATATCTTTCTTAGTAATCAGATAACGCGCCGGCCGCAGGCCATTCCTATCCAAGACCGCCCCTATCCTTGTCCCATCAGTAAAGGCAATTGCCGCTGGGCCGTCCCAGGACTCCATAAAACAG
>JACRHO010000072.1 GCA_016212045.1 Candidatus Omnitrophota bacterium
AGCTACCTCTAAAGAGCCGCTAAAGAGATTGCCCTTAGTGGTATCAAAGATATTATCCCGGCTATCATAGGTAAGACTGGTCTCCAGGCTACTGATATTATTCTGGCCTTCCTCTTTCATCAGGTCATTACTGGCGCCCTCAGCAATATTGGAAATTTTTATCTGGTCATAACGATAGGTCAGGTTTCCTCTGACATACTCTGAGATTTCCTTTCCCAGACGCATATCCCCTCCGGTAATATCCTGGTCATAGCCGTAACCGACATCAGCTTCTCTTTGGTGTGTGCGTCTATAACCGTCAAAACCAAAGGATATTGGATAATCAAAAACCCAGGGCTCGGTAAAGCTCAAATCAAAGCCGCTGCTCGTAGTTCCGGTGGAGGCGCGGAGTTTCAAAATCTGGCCGTCGCCGGTAAAATAAGGGAAGTTTCTCCAGTCAAAATTTTTCTGCTCAATCTCTACAAAACCCACGAATTCATCCACAGTGCTATAGCCGCCGCCAAAACTAAAGGCGCCGGTTTTTGTTTCCTTTACGTCTACTACCAGGTCTTTTTTGTTGGAGGTGCCGGTATCTTCGGTATCATAGCTAATCTCTTCAAAAAACCCTAAATTCTGCAGCCTGTCTTTGCTGCGCCTTAATTTTTCGCCATCAAATTTATCGCCGGGCTTAAGCCTTAACTCTCGGCGGATAACCACATCCTTGGTCTTGACATTGCCCCGGATTTTAATCTTCTCCACATAAGTAATTTCATTCTCCCTGATATTATAGGCGATATCAATGCGGCTGGTGTCTCTATTTAATGCGGTAATCTCATTTACCTGCGCTGAAATGTAACCGCGGTCAAAATAGAGCCCCTGAATATTCATAATATCTTCATTCAGGGCTGCTTGTGAAAAGACCTTGCCGGGCACGCAGGCCTTTAATTTTGCTAAGATATCTTTGGCAGATATATCTTTATTCCCCTGTATGGTAATATTGCCGACGAGGTATTTTTTGCCTTCTTCAATTTTTATGGTGATATATAAAAACGGTTTTTTAGCCATAGACTCTACTGTATAATCTACTTTTACATCGCTATAGCCGTTTCTCTCATAAAATACCTTTATCCGTTCTATATCCTCTCTTAAGACCTCTTCCTTTAATACGCCGGCATTTAAAAGCCAGACCCTTTTGGTCTTCATTAATCTCAAGATGCGCCCAGCGCTATAATTTTTGTTGCCGGAAACTAAAATATTCTTAATCCTTACTCTTTTTTCTTCCACCACACTGAATTCTACCTTGGCCCTGTTAATCTCGTTATCCACATCCACCTTATAATCGATCTCTGCCTGGGAATAGCCAATCTTTTCATACATTTTTTTTAAGGTTTGCACATCTTCGTTTAAATTGGGGTAATCCAGGTATTGTGTTTCTTTTGATTTTAAGGCCTCTTTGATTTTTTCCTCTTTCATCGTCAAGCGCCTGATGCCAGAAAAAGAGATTTTTTCAATCACCGGCCTCTCTACTACGGTAATGATTACCTTAACGCCATCTTTATAATCTTCAGTATCAATTTTTATATCGCTAAAAAAACCTAAAAGATAAAGCCGCTTCAGGTCATCGCTGATTACGTTCTCTAGATACGCAGAGCCGACCTTGGTCTTCATTTTTGAGATTACTGTATTGCTACTGACAGATTTATTGCCCTTTACCTCTATGGCAGTAACTAATCTGGGGGCTTGGGACGCAGGCGCTGGAGCAGTTTCCTCCTGGGCAAAACAATTAAAATGCAAAATGCAAAATCCAAATATCAAAACGAAAAAGCAAAATACAAAACTTTTAATTTTTGGATTTGACATTATTCCACCCTCGCTATATTCTCAAACCGAGAATATTCTTTGATAAAGGTTAATTTGAATGTCCCTACTGGCCCGTTGCGCTGCTTGGCAATAATCACTTCGGCTATTCCCTGATTATCCGGCGTAGGATTATAGTATTCCTCCCTTAATATCAAAACTACTACATCGGCATCCTGCTCTATTGCCCCGGATTCTCTTAAGTCAGAGAGTTGCGGCCGGTGGTCGGTGCGCGCCTCGACCGCCCGGGAGAGCTGGCTGATCGCCACTATCGGAATACCCAATTCTCTGGCCAGGGCCTTTAATGAACGCGAAATCTCAGAAATCTCCTGCTGCCTATTCTCCGCAGAACCTGAACCCCGCATTAATTGCATATAATCAAGAACGAGCATGCGGATATCGTGGTAGGATTTCAGGCGCCGCGCCTTGGCGCGCAATTCCATAATAGAAATGGCCGGTGTATCATCTATAAATATCGGGGCATCAGAAAGTTTTCCTGCGGCCGCAGTCAGGCGCGGCCAATCAGAAGTAGCCAGATACCCAGTTCTTACCTTATGGGCGTCAACCTTGGCATGGGCGCAGAGCAGACGCTGCACGAGTTGCTCCTTGGACATCTCTAAACTAAAAAAGGCCAGCGGTATCTTTTCCACCGCCCCGGCATACTCCGCAATGCCTAATGCCAGAGCGCTTTTACCCATTGACGGCCTGCCGGCGATGACAATTAAATCTGAATTCTGTAGGCCCGCGGTCTTAATATCAAAATCAATAAAGCCAGTGGGAATACCGGTGACGTGCGCCTTTTTCTGATAGAGCATATCAATGGTCTCAATGCTATCCTTGATAATCTCTCTTAGGGGCGTATAAGTGACATTAATTCTCTTATCGCTTACCTCAAAGATGAGTTGCTCGGCGTGATCGACTACCTCGTCAATATTGCCTTCGCTTTCATAGCAGAAGGAGACAATCCGAGTGGCATTATTGATCAGCGTCCTTAAAATATGTCTTTCTTTGACAATGCCGATATAGTGGCTAATATTTGCTGCCGTAGGCACGGAATTGACGAGGCTGGTTAAGAAACTCTGTCCCCCGACCTCCTCAAGCATACCGCCTTTTTTCAACTCATCAGTAACTGTAATCAGGTCAACGGCCTTATTCTGATTATAGAGATTTAATATCGCCTCAAAGATCTTGCGGTGAATATCATTGTAAAATACGCCTTTATCCAATGACTCTGCGGCTTGAGAAATAGCGTCTTCATCCATAAGCATAGAGCCCAAGACGGCCATCTCTGCCTCTAAATTCTGCGGCTGTATTTTATCTAATATCTCCATAACTTATGCGCTCACTTATTTTTTGACTACCCAGATTTTTACCTTGGTAGAAACTTCCGGGTGCAATTTTATCTCTACTTCATAAATACCTAAAGATTTTATGGGTTCACCTAACTGGATATGGTCTTTATCAATATCAAAGCCCTCTTCCTTTAAGGCGGCGGCTATATCCGTTGAGGTAATGCTGCCGTATAATTTATCTTCTTCGTGGATTAAGGAAGGTATGGTTAAAGATACGCCGCTTAACTGCTCGGCCAATCCTTCGGCCTCTTTTTTTAATTTTTCTAACTGTGAGGCTTGCTTAAGTTTCTCCTGTTCTAATTTCTTGAGGTTGCCACTAGTCACCGGCAGGGCCAAGCCATTGGGGATGAGAAAATTCCGGGCAAACCCATCCTTTACCTTGACAACTGTCCCGCTCTTACCTAATCTCTCTATATCCTGACTTAATATAACTTCCATATTAAATGAGCAGACAATTTATGGAAGTCCGCCGCAGGCGGACGACATAAATTGTAGCTGCTTATTTTTTTCATGTTACAGCGTCTGCGAATTTAACCCTTGACATTTTTTGAAATAAAGTTTGCTAACGAATCAATCTTAGACTCAAAAAATGTCAAGGGTAAGTTCGCACACATAAGTTATGTCGCTTACCTCTTTAATATAGGGCTCCATAACTTATGTGCTCACTTATACCCGTGTATAAGGCACTAACGAAATAAAACGCGCCTTTTTAATCGCCTCGCTAAGCATGCGCTGGTGCCTGGCGCAATTGCCGCTGGAGCGGCTGGAGATAATATTACCACGCTCCCTAAGAAAAACCTCTAACCTCTTTATATCTTTATAATCTATTGCCCGCACCTTATCGACACAAAAACGGCAGAATCTTTTTCTAAAAGTGGTGAATAGCCTTTTTCTTTTGGTTTTAACCTTCGGCCGCATTACCCTCATTAATTTTCTCCTCGCTTTCTTCTATTTTCTCCGGTTCCTGATTTAGCCAAGAGGTGGCAGTGGAGGGTTCCTCTAAAGAGCCCTCAGATAGAGGCGCAGCTTTTGCCGGCGCAGGCCCCAAGAACTGAATCCGCTCTGCCCTGACCTCCACGACGCTGCGTTTTGCGCCAGAATTATCTTCCCAAGAGCGCGACTGCAGCCTCCCCTCCACAAAGACGGGACTGCCCTTATGTAAATATTGATTACAAATCTCCGCCTGTTTATCCCAGGCCACTACCGTCACAAAACAGACTTCCTTCTTCAATTCCTGATTCCTATCTTTGAATTGCCTGTTTACTGCCAGGCCCAAATTAACCACTGCTGTCCCCTGAGGGGTATAACGTAGTTCCGGGTCGCGGGTCAAATTGCCCATCAGTAATACCTTATTAAAATTAGCCACCTCTTCCTCCTATCTCTCCACCCTGGTGATCAACACCCGCAAGATATTTTCATTAAGTTTATAGGCGTGCCTGATCTGGCTGATTGCCTGGGGACTGGCGGTAAAATTCACCAGGTAATATATGCCTTCGCGGCAGCGCTTAATCGCAAAATACAATTTTCTCTTTTCTGCCCAGATATCGGCATTCAGGATATTGCCATTATTTTTGGTAATAGTATCCTTAATCTGCGTAAATAAGTTTTCCTTGTCTTCCTCGGATAAATCCGGCCTGATAATAAACATTGCTTCATATTTATTCATTCTCATTACTCCGTGAGTTAAAAATGTTCATCGTTTTAGTTATACCTTCCTTAATCCAGACCTGACAACATGCGCCTGCCTTGGCGATAATCTCCTTTAGTTCTTCTTTTTCTCTTTTAGTAAAAGCCCCCAAGACAAACTCTGCTGCCTCCTGATTGGCTTTCGGCCTGCCGATACCTATGCGCAGGCGGGCAAATTCTTTAGTGCCCAGGGAATCTATGATGGATTTAACTCCCCCGTGCCCGGCAGATGAGCCTTGCGCCCTAACCTTTAACCTGCCGAATGCTAAATCTAAATCATCGCAAACCACGATGAGGTCATCTAAATCTATTTTATATTTTTCTACCAGCGCCCTTACTGCCTCGCCTGACAAATTCATAAAAGTAAGCGGAAGGGCTAAAATTAAGTTTCCGCCTTGGGTTTTGCATTTCGCGCTTAAGGCAGGGATGCCTTTTTCTTTTTTGAGCGACGCTTTAAAAACTTGGCTTAAATGCCTGATGACTAAAAATCCAATATTATGCCTGGAGTGGCGGTAAACTTCAGACGGGTTCCCCAGGCCGACAATCAACTTCATCAAGAATTATTTTTTTACTTTTCTTTTTCTTTCTCTTTTGTTTTATCTTTTGTTTTATCTTTTGTCTCTTCAGCGGCCTCTGCTTCAGGGGCTACTTCCTTCTTCTCCTTGATTACCTCTGGTTCCTGTATCTCTTCGCCCTCAAGCGGCGCAACTGGAATCTCTTCTTTAATCGGCGCGGCCACCGATAAAACCACATCCTCAGGTTTATTTAAAACTTTAATATTGGCCGGGAAACTTATATCTTTTATATGAATGTCATCGCCAATCTTTAATGCGCTAACATCTACGCTAAATTCCTTCGGTATATCAGTAGGCAGACACTCCACCTCAATCTCCCAGAGGATATGCTCTAAGGAGCCGCCTTCCTGTTTGACGCCGATCGGCTCTCCCTTTGCCACTACCGGGACATTGACCTTAATCACCTTGGTTAAAGAAACCTCATTAAAATCCAAATGTAAAATATCGCCGGTTACCGGATGATACTGAATCTCTTTAATCAGGCAGGAGCGAGCCTTTGCTTTTTTGTCATCCTTAATCTTCAGGCTGATGATGGCATTCTCCAGGCGGTGCTGATGCAATAACTGAATTAGTTCATGATGCGATAGTTTAATCACCTGGGAGTCCTTAGCCTCTCCGTAAACTACCGCCGGGACAAAACCTTTTTCTCTTAAATCTTTAACGCCAGACTTACCTAATTCTTGCCGTAACTGAGCCTCCAAAATAATTTCTTCCATTCTACCTCACTTCCTAATCAAATAGACAGCTCACTGACTCTTCGTTATGAATCCGTTTTATTGCTTCACCTAAAAGTTCCGCCACGGATAATACCTTGATCCGGGAATGCCGCTTATGGTTAACCAACGGAATACTGTCGGTAATTATTAATTCCTCTAATCCTTTGCATTTATCAATGCGCTCTACTGCCGGGTCAGATAAGACGCCGTGACTGATTGCCGCCCAGACGCGCTTGGCCTTGGCTTTTTTTAGGGCCTCCACTGCCTCAATTAAGGAACTG
>JACRHO010000011.1 GCA_016212045.1 Candidatus Omnitrophota bacterium
TACTGCCTAATCTTAGGCATTGCTTGGTTGCCCGAGAATCCGGTGAACTAATGGCTACTGCGCCATAATGGTCTCCCTGAGGATCACCTTGAATAATCATACCATGAATGAGCATGGCGTTCAAGATATCTAAAATCGTCGTCTCGTTGCCACCGCCCACATTAGCAGAAGAAGCGAAGGCAGCGCCAACCTTACCGTCAAGTTTACCATGGAATTTTACTGAATCGTCTAACAGTTTTTTTATCTGGGCGGCCATTGTCCCGTAATAAGTAGGCGAGCCGATAGCTATCGCATCATATTTTAATAGTTCACCGGCATCTACATCTTTGACCTCTTTTTTAACTACTTCCATTCCCTCATTTTTTATACCTTCAGCAACAGACTCTGCCATCTTTTTGGTATTACCCGTTCGAGAATAATAGATAACTAATGCCTTTGCCATTTATACACCTCCTTTGTCATATTTCTCGTCAATTTTTATTGATTTTAACCGTCCAAACTGGGCGCAGGTATCGAATATAATTGTGGGGTCTTCGGTATATATGCGTATTCTAAAATCCCTGTCCTTAACATCGTTATTCTCTGGCAGTTGAAAAATCTCTAAATCCTCTCCAAATTCTACTATAGAATCTCTTAGGGTTTCCAGCGATACAGTTTGCGTATTTAAAATAAATTCTAAGCAATATTTAGGCATATCCCAGTACACCCAAAATTTCAGGTAAAACCTCGCTTGCCCGACCAGTAATTATATAATCGCACAAATCCGATAAACTAGAAGGCTCGTTATTTATTTCAATTATCTTAGCGCCTCTTTCTTTGGCGTATAAAGGCAGGCCTGCTGCGGGATATACTATCAGAGAACTACCTATAAGCAAAAGCACGTCACAATTATTTAGGTGTTTGTAGGCGCGGGATAATTCATCCGCAGGTAATATTTCACCGAATAAAACAATATCAATACGATACCGGGAACCACAGATGGCACAGCGAGGGAAATAACGGCTTAAAACCTTCAATATTTTAATGTATGAATTCTTATTTATTTTAAACGATTCTATCATTTCTCTTAATTTATCCTTTTCTAAGACAACTAGTTGGGAACATTGTATACACCTTATTCTAAAGGCATTGCCATGTAGCTCAATTACATTTTGGCTTTCTGCCTGCTGGTGTAAACCATCTATATTCTGAGTAATCGTGCTACTCAATATATTTTCTTTTTCCAGAACAGCGAGGGCACGGTGGGCAAGATTAGGATGTGCTTTAAGAAGTATAGAATAAAAATCTACAATGAAATTTACCAATTCCTCAGGGTGCGTCCTTAAAATTGAAATTAAACCTGGTGCGTTAGCGTATATCTGGGGGTCATATCTTTCCCACAATCCACCCTTACCTCTAAACGTAGGTATGCCGCTTTCAGCAGAGATACCTGCGCCAGTGAGACACGCCACCCTGCCTTCTTTAAAGTTATTCTTTATATAATTTCTTACCTTGCCAGGGATCATCTCAACATCATTATTGACATCATTCTGCCGCAGCCAATTCCTTCTTTACGGTAAGAAAAGAATTCTTCATTACGACAGGCAGTGCAAATCTTAGAGTCAAAGATATTTTTATTTTTAATCCCCGAAGTTAAAAGTTGCTTTTTGTTTATTCCGATTAAATCTAAATAATAACGGCTATCTCTCTTAATTAAATATTCAGGGGCAGGAAAATCGGCGAATTCTCCTCCCACTTCGTAGCAACAGTCTCTGATTGCCGGGCCAAAACCTACATATAAATCCTCTACTTTGGCATTAAACTTCTCCTGCATCAATTGGACGGTCTTGACCGTGGCGTTTTCTTTGCTGCTACGCCAACCTGCATGAACTAATCCTATGCTGCGGGTTTGAGCATCATACAAAAATACCGATAGGCAATCGGCAGTAAATATAGACAAAGGCACATTTTTCTTATCTGTTATAAGGGCGTCTGTATCAGCGATAGCGCTATCGTAAGATAAGGCTCCTTTCCCTGAGTCAATCTCCCGGATATATCTCGTTAAGCTCCCATGAACCTGTTTTGCGCATACTAAATCACGATAATCAATACCTAATCCTTTCAAGAAATTTTTACGGTTCTCTAATGCATTCGACCTATCACCATAAAATAAAGACATATTTCCTAAAATGCGCGTAGTGAATGCGCAAAGCAAATCTAAATTAGGAAAATTTTCAAATTGGTAATATTGTTTATATTTTACCGGCATCTGCTGTAGCATCGATTTCTATCA
>JACRHO010000073.1 GCA_016212045.1 Candidatus Omnitrophota bacterium
CCGATTGTGATCAGTCAGGCCTGCGAATTTGATTATTCCGGCACCCAGGCCTGTAAAGTCCTAAAACAGGAGGGCTATAAAGTAATTTTAGTTAATTCTAATCCTGCTACGATTATGACTGACCCTGAATTAGCCGAGAAAACTTATATTGAGCCAATAACTACCGAGGCCATAGAAAAGATAATTGCTAAAGAACAGCCAGATGCATTATTGCCTACCTTAGGTGGTCAGACGGCCTTAAATGCGGCAGTGGATTTAGCCGAAAAAGGAATATTAAAAAAATATAGAGTAGAAGTAATTGGAGCAAATATTCAGGCCATTAAAAGGGGAGAGGACAGGCAGCTATTTAAGCAGGCAATGCAAAGAATAGGTCTGGATTTACCCAGAAGCGATAAGGCATATAATTTGAAAGAGGCCGATGATGTTGCCAGAGAAATTGGTTTTCCGGTGATTATTCGGCCGAGTTTCACCTTAGGCGGCACTGGTGGAAGCATTGCCTACAATACCGAAGAGTTTAAAGATTTAGCTAAGCATGGCTTAGAATCCAGTATGATTAGCGAGATCCTCATTGAGGAGTCGGTGTTGGGCTGGAAGGAATTTGAGTTGGAGGTAATGCGCGACCGCAAGGATAATGTAGTAATTATCTGCACCATTGAAAATTTTGATCCGATGGGAATTCACACTGGCGACAGCATTACTGTGGCGCCCATTCAGACCTTAACTGATAAAGAGTATCAGAAGATGAGAGATGCCGCTATTGCCTGTATCCGCGCAATTGGTGTTGAGACCGGCGGCTCAAATATCCAATTTGCCGTGCATCCGGAAACCGGCCGGATGGTCATTATTGAGATGAACCCGCGGGTTTCCCGCAGTTCTGCGCTTGCCTCCAAGGCCACAGGTTTTCCGATTGCCAAAATTGCCGCAAAGTTAGCCGTGGGTTATACCCTGGATGAGATATCCAACGATATTACGAAAGTTACCCCGGCCTGCTTTGAACCGGCCATTGATTATTGCGTGGTTAAGATTCCGCGTTTTACTTTTGAGAAATTTCGGGGCGCAGATTCTACGCTGACCGTCTCGATGAAATCCGTAGGCGAAGCGATGGCTATCGGAAGGACTTTTAAAGAGGCACTGCAGAAAGGTCTACGTTCTTTAGAAATTAAAAAATACGGGTTAGAAAGCATTCTTTTTCCGGAACCCGACAAAATAAAATTAGCAGATGGCATGATAGAGAAGATTCAGGAAAAATTAAGAATCCCCAATGCCGAGAGAATCTTTTATCTTGGCGATGCCTTTCGCTCAGGGATTGATTTAGAAAAGATTTATGCACTGACCAAAATCGACCGCTGGTTTTTGCACAATATAAAAGAGATTATTGACTTAGAAAAAGAGATTATCCAAAATAAGAAGACGATGATAGATGAAATTTTAATTGCCGCCAAGCAATTCGGATTTAGCGATAGGCAATTAAGTAAGTTATTAGATAAAAAAGAAGAAGAAATCCGTCAATGGCGAAAAAAGATTAACCTCAAGCCCGACTTCAAGTTAGTGGATACCTGCGCCGCAGAATTCCAGGCCTTCACCCCTTATTATTATTCTACCTACGATAAGTAGGACTTCCCCTTTTGTAATACCTATTTTATTTACAAATCATTGCTTATATATTATAATATGCCTAATAAATAGGCAGGTAGGAAAATGAATCCCGTTAGAAACTATTTTTTAAATGGGATTCATTGGGGGTTTCTAACGGGATGAAAAAAACCGGTTTTGACAACGAGAAATACCTTAAAGAGCAGACCGCAGCAATTCTAGATAGGGTAAAAAAATTCGGCAATAAACTCTATCTAGAGTTTGGGGGGAAACTCTGTTTTGATTACCACGCGGCGCGGGTATTGCCTGGCTATGACCACAATGTCAAAATAAGATTACTGCAGTTATTAAAGGACAAGATTGATATTGTCCTGTGTATCTATGCCGGCGATATTGAAAGAGGCCGGGTGCGCGGTGACTTCGGCATTACCTATGATGCCGCCACCTTAAAATTAATTGATGACTTAAGAAAATGGGGCTTGGACATCCTGGCCGTACTGATTACCCGTTTCACTAATCAGCAGGCCGCAGTAATCTTTAAAAATAAACTGGAGAGAAGAGGGGTAAAGGTTTACCTGCATTATCCTATTGAGGGTTATCCTGCAGATGTGGATTTAGCGGTCAGCGATAAGGGCTTTGGTAAAAATGAATATATTGTCACGAAAAACCCCATTGTGGTAGTGACTGGCCCTGGACCGGGGAGCGGTAAATTAGCCACCTGTCTTTCGCAGTTATATCATGAGCATAAGCGCGGGGTAAATGTGGGTTATGCTAAATTTGAGACCTTTCCTATATGGAATCTACCCTTGAAACATCCGATAAATGTGGCCTATGAAGCAGCAACTGCGGATATACAGGATTTTAATTTAGTTGATCCATTTCATCTGAATAAATATAATAAAACCGCGATAAATTATAACCGCGATGTGGAGAGTTTTCCGATATTAAAACTTATTTTGACTAAAATATTGAATAAAGACGCCAACCTGCCGATGTATAATTCGCCCACCGATATGGGGGTTAACCGGGCTGGTTTTGGCATAGTGGAAGATAAAGTAGTGCAGGAGGCAGCCAAACAGGAATTGATCCGTCGCTATTTTCGGTATAATACTGAATATGTCTTAGGCATAGAGAAAAAAGAAACCGTTGACCGGGTGATGCTTTTGATGGAAGAGTTAGGAGTCAAGGTTACTGACCGGAAAGTTGTAGAAGTAGCGCGCGCCGCGGCTGAGGAGGCTGAGGCAAAAGGAAAAGGTAATGAAGGCATCTATTGCGGCGCAGCCATGGAATTAAAAGACGACCGGATAATCACCGGTAAGAACTCCAAGCTGATGCATGCGGCCTCCAGTTTAGTTTTAAATGCGGTGAAGGTGCTGGCGAATATTCCCGATGAGATACTTTTACTTTCTCCGCACATTATCAATCAGATCGGTAGATTAAAAGAGGGCATTTTAAATACTGAATCAGAGAGCCTGGATTTGGAAGAGACGCTGATTGCCCTTGCCATCAGCGCCACTACCAATCATACTGCAGAAATAGCCATGCAGAAACTCACAGATTTGAAGTCCTGCGAAGTCCATATCACCCATATCCCCACCCCCGGAGATGAGGTTGGCTTAAAGAGGTTAGGTGTGAACCTGACCTGCGACGGAAAATTTTCTTCCCCCAACCTTTTTATTACCTAAGCGATGGCGATTAAGTTAAAATTTTTAGGCGGAGCAAAGACCGTTACTGGCTCAAGCCACTTAATCTCAACGGAAAAATCGCAGATTCTTCTGGATGCCGGGTTATTCCAGGGCCACCGCGATGAGTTTTTTCAAGCCAATTCCGCCTTTCATTATAATCCCCACAAGATTGACGCCCTGGTTTTATCGCATGCGCATATTGACCACTGCGGCAATATCCCCAGTGTTGTAAAAAAGGGCCTGCGCTGCAAAATATACACCACTTCAGCCACCAAGGACCTAGCGAAGTTAATGCTGGAAGATTCCGGAAAAATTCAGGAAGAAGATATAAACTATGTCAATAAAATAAATAAAAGATTGGGGCTGGCTTTAAGAAAGCCGCTTTATACCAGGAAAGAGGCCTCTAAAGTTATAAAAAGATTTCGCTCGCTCTCTTATGGACAGAGGTTCTGCGTGGCTAAAGACGCCTTTGTTACTCTCTACGACGCCGGACATATCCTGGGTTCAAGTATAACAGTTGTAGAGATAAAAGATGCTACGCGCAATTTAAAACTAGGCTATGCTGTGGATTTGGGAAGGAAAAATCTCCCGCTGCTGAATGACCCGGTAATACCCCAAGGGTTAGATTATTTAATCTTAGAGAGTACCTATGGCAGCAGGGTGCATGCGCCGATAGAGGAGGCAAAGACTAAACTCCGTGATGCGGTCCAAAGCACTTTAGAACGAAAAGGAAAAATTCTTATTCCTTCCTTTGCCCTGGAACGCACCCAGGAGGTGCTTTATTTCTTAAGCGAACTTTTTAAAGAGCAGGCAATTCCTTCTATACCTATATATCTAGATAGCCCTTTGGCCACTGAGATAACCGATGTCTTTAAGTACCACTTGGATTATTTTGACCCCCAGACGCAAAGAGCAATCAGAGAGGGAAGCAGTCCTTTTGAGTTTTTGCAATTAAGGTATGTGCGCAGCCAAGAGGAGTCCAAGAGTTTAAATAACGATAAACGGCCGATGATTATTATTGCTGGCTCAGGGATGTGCGAGTCAGGACGAATCCTGCATCACTTGAAAAATAACATTGAGGATTCGCGCAATACCATTTTAGTAGTAGGCTATATGGCTCAAGATACCCTCGGCAAAAGAATCGTAGAGCGCCTGAGCTTTGTGCGCATCTTTGGCATAGAATACGAACTTAATGCCGAGGTAGTGGTGATTAACGCCTTTTCCGGACACGCAGATAAATTTGAACTCTGCGCTTTTGTTTCAGGCTGCCTGCCTTTAAAACGCACATTCTTAGTCCACGGAGACCTTGAGCAGTCCCAGGCCTTATCCGAAAACCTGAAAGCAAAAGGTATAGTTGCCTATATCCCCTCTAAAGATGAAGAAGTCTTGCTAGAATAGAAATTATATGGTAATATTAACGACCATAATTCCACCGC
>JACRHO010000075.1 GCA_016212045.1 Candidatus Omnitrophota bacterium
GGCAATTTTCTTAAGTAGTTATGCCGCTAAAGTTACTTTGGTCCACCGCAGAAATCAATTGCGCGCCGCAAAAATTTTAGAAGAAAGAGTAAGAGAGAACCCAAAAATTAATTTTATGTTAGATAGCGTTATTGAAGAGATTATCGGCAAAGACAGGGTTGAGGCAGTAAGAATCAAAAATGTATTGACGGCTCAAGCAGTTAATCTTAGTTGTCAGGGGATATTTATCTTTGTCGGCATTAAGCCCCAGACTGATTTTTTAAAGAAACTATTGCAACTTGACGAGGCAGGCTTTATAATTACTGATGAAAATTTAGCGACCTCTAAAGAAGGCATATTTGCCTGCGGAGATTGCCGCAAGAAAAATTTATATCAGGTGATTAATGCCTGCGCAGAGGGGGCAGTGGCGGCAAATTCCGCGCACACGTATTTGTTAAAATGAACCCTATTTACTGTCCCGCACCGTAAGCAAACCCTCCTCCACCTACGAGGTGGGGTAAGGTTACAAGGAAAGGTTAAGACGGTGAAATTTCCCACGCATAATAAAAAATTAATTGATTGGGTCAACAAAATGGCTCGGCTCTGTCAGCCTGACCAGATTCTCTGGATAGATGGCTCGGTAGAGCAGAAAAAAAAGATAGAAGAAGAGGCCATAGCAGGTGGTGAGATTATCCCCTTAAATCAGGAAAAACTCCCTGGTTGTTTCTTGCACCGCACTGCCCCTGATGATGTAGCCCGCACTGAACATCTTACCTATATATGTACCAAGAGGAAACGCGATGCCGGCCCTAATAATACTTGGATGCCGCCGCAAAGCGCCTACCGAAAGGCAAGGGCAATTTTTAAAGGCGCGATGCGCGGCCGCACGATGTATGTTATTCCTTTTTCTATGGGCCCGGTAGGTTCGCCATTTAGCAAGATCGGCGTAGAACTTACGGATTCTAAATATGTAGTTTTAAATATGCTGATTATGACCCGCGCCGGCGAGGCGGTCTTAAGGCAATTAGAAAAGGACGATGATTTTACCAAGTGCCTGCACTCCAAGGCTGACCTGGATATAAACAAGAGATTAATTCTCCATTTCCCGGAAGATAATGCTATCTGGAGCGTAGGTTCGGGTTATGGCGGAAATGTGCTTTTAGGCAAGAAGTGCCTGTCGCTGCGCATTGCCAGTTTTTTAGGAAAGCAGGAGGGCTGGCTTGCCGAGCATATGTTGATTATGGGCATTGAAGAGCCAAACGGCCACATTGAATATATTGCCGCGGCCTTTCCCAGCGCCTGCGGAAAAACCAATTTAGCCATGCTTATCCCGCCGGAAGGACTGAAAAGAAAAGGTTACCGCATCTGGACCGTCGGCGATGATATTGCCTGGATGCGCATTGATTCCGACGGCTCTCTCTGGGCGATTAATCCTGAGACAGGATTTTTTGGGGTTGTGCCGGGGACAAATCTCCAGAGCAATCCGAATATGGTAGAGACAATTAAAAAGGATACTATTTATACCAATGTGCTGCTTGAGCCGGACGGAACAGTCTGGTGGGAGGGCGCAGAGGGAGGAGTTCCTTCTTCTGGGATTGATTGGCAGGGGAGGCCCTGGAAACCGGGAATGCTGGATAATGAGGGCAGGCCCATTTTAGGCGCGCATCCCAATAGCCGTTTTACTACTCCAATTAGCAATTGTCCTTCGGCATCTTTTCGCCTGGAGCAGCATCATGGCGTGCCGATTTCCGCGATTGTCTTTGGCGGCCGCCGGCAGCGCTTAGTGCCTTTGGTTTATGAATCCTTTAATTGGCAGCACGGAGTATTTATCGGCGCGACTATAGCCTCAGAATTAACTGCTGCCCAGTTTGGAAAAATTGGCCAGGTGCGCCGGGACCCGATGGCGATGTTACCTTTCTGCGGGTATAATATGGCAGATTATTTCCGGCACTGGTTAGAGATGGGAAAATCAATGCAGAAGCCCCCAAAGATTTTTCAGGTGAATTGGTTTAGGGCAGATGAAAAAGGAGGATTCTTATGGCCAGGATTCCGCGAGAACCTCAGGATATTAGAATGGATTCTTCAACGTTGCGATAACCGCGTCGGAGCAAGAGAAACGCCCCTCGGTTATTTGCCGGAGATTGCGGATATAGATATGACCGGTCTAGCTCTTGCGCAAGAATCACTGGAAAAACTTTTTGCTATTGATAAAAAAGGCTGGTTAGAAGAATTAAAAGGAATCAAGGCATTCTTCCGGCAGTTTAAAAAAGATTTACCTGCCGAGTTGTGGGAAGAATACGAGACATTACATAGGCGCCTGCTAAAATGACAGATGTTTTATTAAAGACTGACTTTAGGGATTTAAAATTATTTAAGCGCGGCAAGGTCAGGGATGTTTATGATTTAGAGGATAAACTCCTGATTGTTTCTACCGATAGAATCTCCTGTTTTGACGTGATCTTGCCCTGCGGCATACCGCATAAAGGCGAGGTCCTCACTAAACTCTCCTGTTTCTGGTTTAACTTTATTAAAGATATCATCCCTACCCATTTCCTTAGCGCAGAGATTAATGATTATCCCAAAGAATTAGAAAAATATAGAAAAGAACTCGCTGGCCGTTCCATGCTGGTAAAAAAAAGTAAACCCATCAACATTGAGTGCGTGGTCAGGGGATATCTTTCTGGCTCAGGCTGGAAGGAATATCAAGAAAAACAGACTGTCTGCGGCATAAAATTGCCGCGTGGGCTAGTAGAATCAGCAGAATTGCCAGAGGTTTTATTTACGCCTTCTACCAAGGAGGATACTGGCCACGATATCAATATTACGCAGGAGTTTGTCCAGCAGAGAGTTGGCAAGCAGACCGCCGATAAATTAAAAGAGGAGAGCCTCGCTATTTACAAAAAAGCCAGTAGTTATGCCAGGAGTAAGGGGATTATTATTGCCGACACCAAATTTGAATTCGGGTTCCTTGAGGATAAAATCATTCTCATTGATGAAGTATTAACCCCGGATTCTTCGCGTTTCTGGCCAGCCAGCGTTTATCAGCCGGGTGGACCGACCCCAAGTTTTGATAAGCAGTTTGTGCGGGATTATCTAGAAACTTTAAATTGGGATAAGAATCCGCCAGCGCCGCGCCTGCCGCAGGAGATTATTGAAAGAACGACAGAGAAATATTTGGAGGCCTTTCGCAGGCTCACCGGAAATGAAAATCTTTAAAAAGATTTTTTCTATTCTCTTAAGAATCGGCATCAGTGTGATACTGCTGTTTTTTTTGTTCCGCCAGGTAGATAAAAAGTTACTTTTTAATATTATTAAAGGCGCAGACTTAGGGTTTCTGGTCTTTGCCTTTTTAATTTTTTTCTTAGTTTATGTTTTATGCCTCCTGCGCTGGGAGATGTTATTAAAGGGGGCGCATATTCATCTTTCTCTGAAGAGAGTGATTATCTCTTTTGCCGGCGGGACATTTTTTAATACCTTTCTGCCTTCAACTATCGGCGGAGATTTAGTGCGCAGTATTGATTTGGCTACGCATACCCGGCAGCCGCATCAGGTAGTAGCCACCGTCCTTCTAGATAGATTAAGCGGCTACACAGGCCTGGTAATCTTAACCCTGGTGGCAGTGGCCTTGGGCTTCCGGCACGTTCAAGATGCCAGTATCCTGTTATCTGTATTTATCATCACCGCCATCTTGGTGGTTATTTTATTATTGGTTTTTAACCGCTTTCTCTATCAGAAAATAAACCAACTCTTACATTCCCCTACTGCTGGCAAAATCCGGCAGGCAATCAAAGACCTGCATCAGGAGATGCATCTCTTTCGTCATCACAAAGAGATTATTATGGAGAATATTATACTTTCTTTACTCATTCAGGCCATCGTTCCTGTAACCTATTATATTCTTGCCTTGGCTCTGGGGATAAAGCTAAACTTACTTTATTTCTTTATCTTTTTGCCTATTATCGGCGCAATTACTTTATTGCCCATCTCAATAGGAGGCTTAGGCTTAAGGGATACCCTTACAGTATTCTTTTTTGCCAAGGTTGGCGTGGCCAAAGATATAGCCTTTGCCATGTCGCTACTCAATTTCTTTTTCATATTAGTCTACGCCTGTATCGGAGGCCTGATCTATGTCCTTACCGTGCACCACCGACGGCTCCCGCACCATTCCCCAGCCTAATTTTATCAAGTTCCTCGGCACCGCCGGAGCGCGTTTTGTGATGATAAAACAACTGCGCGCCTCAGGCGGATTATGGATTTCTTGCGCTGATACAAATGTATTAGTTGACCCTGGGCCAGGAAGCATTGTGCGGATGAGCACAAGCAAACCAAAATTAGACCCCGGAAAATTAGAGGCGATTATACTTAGCCATCGGCATCTGGACCATTGCGCTGACATCAATGTGATGATTGAGGCAATGACCGATGGCGGATTTAAAAAAAGGGGAATAGTTTTTCTACCGTCAGACGCCATTACCGCAGATTCAGTAATCTTAAAACACACCCAGGCCTTTTTGCAAAGATTAGAGATTTTAGAGCCAGAGAAAAAATATAAGGTAGGTAATTTTGAATTTAAGACCTCTCTTGCCCATATCCATCCTGTAGAGACCTATGGTTTGAAATTTAAAATTAAAGATACGAGCGTCGGACTTTTAACTGATACTAAGTATTTTAAGGAATTGGCAGATTTTTATCAAACTGATATACTGATTATCTCTGTGGTTTTTTTAGAGCCGCGGCCAGGCGTAGACCA
>JACRHO010000079.1 GCA_016212045.1 Candidatus Omnitrophota bacterium
CGAACTCATATTTTCTAAACGTGCACCGAAAAAACGACAACAGATTTGGAAGAAATTAGGGATTACCCCTCGCGGGATAGATAGAGAGGTTGTGGAATTATTGCATACAACTACCATGGGCGTAGATAACGATTACAAAAACCTGATGACTACTGGTATGCGTTGCGCGCTTTCTGATGGCTGGGGCGGCTCAATGATTGCTACGGATGTGCAGGATATTATCTTAGGCAGCCCCCAACCTATCCGGGGCAAGGTGAACTTAGGGGTTTTAAAAGAAAATTATGTCAATATTGTGGTGCATGGCCATGAACCCATCTTATCTGAGATGGCGGTTAAGGCCAGTAGCGACCCGGAGTTGATAAAATTAGCCAAACAAAAAGGCGCAGAAGGTATAAATCTGGCAGGAATCTGCTGCACAGCTAATGAAGTCCTGATGCGGCACGGCATTCCAGTAGCGGGAAATTTCCTGCAGCAGGAATTGGCAATTATTACCGGAGCCGTCGAGGTAATGATGGTAGATGTGCAATGCATTATGCCTGCGCTGCAGGAAGTGGCTAGTTGTTTCCATACTAAACTTATTACTACTAACCCCAAGGCGCGTTTTCCTGGCGTAATCCATATTGAGTTTCATCCGGATAAGGCCTATGAGGTAGCCAAGCAGATCATTAAATTGGGCATAGAAAATTTTGCTCAGCGCAATAAAGAGAGAGTAAGTATCCCTAAACAAGAAATGGATTTGGTGGCGGGTTTTACCAAAGAGATTATCTTTCAGATTTTAGGCGGTCGCTACCGGGCAACCTATAAGCCCTTAAATGAGGCGATTATTTCCGGCAGATTGCGCGGCCTGGCCGGGGTGGTCGGCTGCAACAATCCGAAACAAACCCATGATTATTTTCACACTACCTTAGTAAAAGAACTCATCAAGCACGATGTTTTGGTTTTGCAGACCGGCTGTTCAGCTATTGCCTGCGCAAAACAAGGTCTACTTATCCCTGAGGCAGCAAAAACTTATGCTGGGGAAGGCCTACAGGAGATTTGCGAGGCCGTCGGGATTCCGCCGGTTTTACATTTAGGTTCCTGCGTGGACAATTCGCGCATCTTAACAGCTGCCTCTTATATTATTACCGAGGGCGGTTTAGGCGAAGATTTATCGGATATCCCGGCAGCCGGCTGTGCGCCAGAATGGATGTCTGAGAAGGCGATTACTATCGGATTTTATTTTGTCGCCTCGGGTGTATACACTATATTTGGCGCCAGCCCCTTTGCTACCCTGGGCAGCAAAAATTTAAGCGATTATTTAACTAAAGGATTAGAAGAGATTGTGGGGGGGAGATTTGAATTCTGCGACGACCCCTTGAAGATGGCCGAGTTGATGATTGCGCACATTGACAAAAAAAGAAAGGACTTGAATCTTAAGCCGGTGATGTATCCATGAAGCAACTTTATTATGAAGTGAAAAAATGCTTGGGTTGTAGATCTTGCGAGATTGCCTGCGCCGTAGCGCATTCTCTAACCGGCGAACTCTTTTTGGCGCTTAAAGAGGAGAAAATTTCTTTACCCAGAAAAAAAGTTTTGGCAACCAGGGGTAAAAATTATCCGGTTTCTTGCCGGCATTGCCAGGACGCTAAATGCGTAGATGCCTGCATGGCTGCAGCGCTTAGCTACGATAAAGAAAAAGGTATGGTTTCGCATAACCAAGAGCGTTGCGTGGGATGTTGGATGTGCGTGATGGCCTGTCCTTATGGCGCTATCCGGCCGAATCTAAAAATAAAATTGCCTTTACGCTGCGATAAATGCATAGATAAAGATGAGCCGGCATGTGTCAAGGCCTGCCCTACCGGAGCAATTCTCTGGCAGGAGGAAGCCAAGGTATGAAACAATTCGTGATTATCGGCAATTCTGCTGCTGGGATTTCGGCAGCGGAAGCCATCAGACAGAAGGATAAGCAATCCAAGATTACGGTGATTTCAGACGAAGATTACCCGGCGTATTGCCGCTGTCTCATTTCCTATTATTTAGCCGCCGAGGTAAAAGAAGATAAAATTTTATACCGTCCAGAAAATTTCTATAAAGAGAACAACATAGAATTACTGCTGAATAAAAAAGTAAATAGCGTTGACCCGAAAAAGAACCGGATTCTCTGCGAGGACAAAACGCAAGTGGCTTTTGATGCTTTATTAATCGCTACCGGCGCAAGTCCGAAATTCCCAGAGACGCCCGGTATTAAAAAAAGAGGGGTTTTTGGTTTGCGCACCATCAAAGACACAAAAGAAATAGAGGGCCTCCTGCCTGTTACCAAGGGCGCCTGTGTTTTAGGCGGCGGCCTCGTCGGTCTTAAGGCGGCCTATGCCTTAAGAAAACGAAATCTGGAAGTAAAAGTCATTATTAAATCTAAACAGGTTTTATCGCAGATGCTGGATTCTGTGGCAGCCGCTATCGTGGCCAGGAGATTAGAAGAGAACGGGATTGAGCTTGTTTTTGGCCAGGAGGTTACGGAGATTATCGGTAATGGCGAAATCAGGGCGGTTAAATTAGAATCAGGCAAGGCACTTGCCTGTGCGTTAATAGTGGTAGGCAAGGGCGTTGAGCCAAATATAGATTTAGTTAAAGGCACCGCGATAAAGGTTAATGAAGGCATAATTGCGGATAATTTTTTAACCACTAATATACCAAATATCTATACTGCTGGTGATGTCTGCGAAAGTTTTGATTTGACTTTAGGTAGCCATACAATCAATGCCCTTTGGCCACTGGCCGTGGAGCAAGGCAGAATTGCCGGGTTAAATATGGCAGGCGATAAAGTTAATTACGCGGGTTCGATAGGGATGAACTCAATAGAATTTTTTGGCCTGCCGGTGGTTTCATTAGGTATATATAAGGTAAGAGAACAAAATGGCTTTGAAGAATTGCAGGTTCTGGACGAGCAGGCAGGCGTTTATAAAAAATTAATCCTTAAAGATAATGTTCTTGTTGGCGCGATATTAGCGGGTAATATCAAAAATAGCGGCGTCTTCTTAAAAATGATTAGAGACAAGATAAACGTCTCTAGCATAAAGGATAAGTTACTCAAAGAAAATTTTGGCTATCCTGATATTATGGATTTTATGAAAGAGAAGGAGCAGGTGTATGTCTAAGCTCGTTGCCAGCGCTGTGATTAGGGGTGCGAGTGAGATTTTTAAACAGGCCGCGGATTTTTTAGACAAGGCGATTAAAGAAAAAGGCCCTCAAGCCAAAATCGGCTTTCCCGAAACAGCGTTTTATCTGCCGATGGCCAATGCCTTATTGGGCGCAAAGGTAGAGACATTAAAAGATGCCTTGCCGATTTTAGAGCACGCAAAATCCCTGCTGCCGCAGGTTCCGACGGATAAAATATGGCTTCCTTATTTAGGTGATGCCTTAAATGCCGGGATGTCCACGCTATTTTGTGAAGAGATTATCGTGGCCTTGCGTTATCTTTACAGCCAAGAGCCGCAAAAGGATTGCAATGGATTTTTTACGGATACGATTATGCGCTCGTTAGGGATACAGTTAGTAGATGGCCGGATGCCCGGATTTGCCGCAATATTAGGAGCTGCCCCAGATAATAAAATGGCAGTAGAGATAGTCAGAGAATTACAGGAGAGAAATATTTTGATTTTTGTCGGCTCATCTGCTGGCGGCCGCTCTATTATTGACCAGTTGTTAGAGGAGAACGTCCAGATGGGCTGGGATAATTATATTGTCCCTTATGGACGCGATACCATCTCGGCTATATATCCGCTGAATTGGGCGATTCGCTCGGCATTAACTTTTGGCGGCTTAAAGCCGGGTCAGGCGCAAAAAAGTCTTTTATATACTAAAGAGCGCGTCTTTGCCTTTGGTTTAGTTTTGGGCGAACTGGATGATATAAAATATGCCACCGGCGCAGGCGCGATTAATATGGGTTTTCCCATCATTGCCGACACCGATATTCCGGAAATAAAACCCTCAGGGATTACCACCTACGAAGCCCTGGTGAAAGAATTAGACCACAAAAAAATTGTCTCCCGCGGCATTGAAGTCAGGGGAGTAAAGGTCAAGGTGGCGCATATTCCGATCCCCGTGCCTTATGCTGCGGCATTTGAGGGCGAAAGGGTGAGAAAAGAACAACTTTATGTGGAATTTGGCGGCAAGGCCAGCGCAGCTTTTGAGTATTTGACGACGAAGAATCTTAATGAAGTTGAAGATGGCAAGGTGGAATTAATTGGTAACGATATAGACCAGTTAGAAAAAGGAAATAAATCTTTGCCTCTTGCGATTATTGTGGAGGTTGCCGGCCGCAAGATGCAAAAGGATTTTGAGCCAATCCTGGAACGCCAGATCCACCGTTTTATCAACTATGCGATGGGCCTGATGCATATCGGTCAGCGGGATATGAACTGGATAAG
>JACRHO010000074.1 GCA_016212045.1 Candidatus Omnitrophota bacterium
ATGAATGCTACTCACCAGGTCTGCGCCGTCATCCATAGTCACGTCGGGCTTAATTGCCAAGACCGCCCTGATGTGCCGGTAATAGGTTTTGGTATCCTCGCCTTTTATAGAATATACTGCAATCTTTAAATCTTTCGCTAAAGAAGAAGCCACATCATCCTGCGTGGATAAAGGATTAGAGGCGCAAAGCCATAGACTCGCCCCGCCTGCTTTTAATACCTCCATTAACACTGCGGTCTCGGTAGTAACGTGCAGGCAGGCGCTCACCTTCAGGCCTTTAAGCGGCTTCTCTTTTTGAAAGCGTTTCTTGATTAATCCTAAGACCGGCATATTATTTGCCGCCCATTCAATCCTTAATGCACCCTTTTTGGCAAGTTTGATATCTTTGATATCGTAATGCATACTTAACTCCTTATTAAACGCAGGTTACGGAAGGTTAGAGAAAGTTACTTAAGGTTAATTAAAGTTACATCTTTGTTTAATTGTCGTGTTGTAACCTTACGGAACCTTCAGAAACCTTATGTAACCTTCGTAACCTATAATTTGCCTGCTTGTTTCTTCAACGCCGCTACTTTATCTGTGCTCTCCCAGCTAAACTCCGGGTCAGTGCGGCCAAAGTGGCCGTAGCAGGCAGTCTTTTTATAAATCGGGCGCAAAAGATCCAATTGTTTAATCATCCCCTGCGGCGTCACTTCAAAATTCTCCCGGATAAGTTTGATAAACGCTGTTTCGGATAATTTTCCCGTGTCAAAGGTATCCACCATAATCGCCAAGGGCTCTGCCCGGCCGATCACATAGGCAATATGGATTAAACATTTAGTGGCTAAGCCAGCGGCCACGATATTTTTGGCAATGTAACGTACCATATAAGCAGCTGAGCGGTCAACTTTTGTCGGATCCTTGCCGGAAAAAGCGCCTCCGCCCGGAGCAGCTACGCCGCCATAGGTATCCACGACAATTTTTCTGCCGGTCATCCCGGTGTCAGACTGCGGCCCGCCAATCACGAACTTACCCGTCTCATTCACATAATATTTGGTCTTCTTATCAATGTATTCCTTTAAGATGGGCCTGGCAATAACATCAATCATCTCCTGACGGGCAGTTTTAGTGATCTTTTCTTTGCTGGCATCAAGTATCTCTTCAGTATGCTGACAGGCCAAGACAACGGAATCTATCCTCTTGGGGTGGCCGTCGTGATATTCTACGGTCACCTGGGATTTGCAGTCCGGCCCCAGATATTTCAAAATACCTTGCCTTCTTGCCTCGGCTGTGCGCCGGACTAATTTGTGCGCCATCATAATCGGCAAAGGCATTAATTCCGGGGTTTCCGAACAGGCATAGCCAACCATAAACCCCTGGTCTCCTGCGCCGCCTTTATTTACGCCCTGGGCAATATCCGGCGACTGGCTATGGATAGTATTGATTACCGCGCAGGTATGATAATCAAAACCATACTTGGGATGAATATATCCTATCTCTTTTAAGACATTGCGCGTCAGATTATGCACATCTACGTAACCGGTAGTAGTAATCTCGCCACCAACAATCAAAAGCCCCATCGTGACATAAGTCTCGCAGGCCACCCGGCCATAAGGATCTTGTCTTAAGACGTCATCTAAAATTGCATCGGAGATCTGGTCGCAGACCTTATCCGGATGACCCTCTCCGACTGACTCAGAAGTAAAAAAATGCTTGCGCCCTGCCATTGTTAATTCCTCCTCTTAGCAAATGACTCTTTTGCCCGGTTATAAAATGTGTGGTCGCCGATATCATACCAAGCACCTTTAAATAAAAATCCGTAAACTGCAACGTTTCTTCTTAAACAATCTATATAAAATCACGTAGCATCGTGCTTATCTATCTTCTGTGCCAGATATTCTTTGATTAACGCGCGGCTTCCTTTTGGAAAATAATAGAGGCACATCGCTACCAATGTAGAATCCGGGTCTTTAGGCTTTTCTTGAAAATCAATAACTCTATTTTCTTCATCTATCTTAAGCACGCCGTATTTTCTACACTGCTTTTTATCTCTGATATTATAGGCGCCAATTATAGGGTGCGTCTTTTTTTCTAAGGCATAGGCCACAAAATTGCTTAAATCCCCGTCAAAGAGGTTATCTCCGCCGATGACTAATAAATCATCATCGACCGACTGATTTTTTACCACAAAATACATATCGCCGATGGCACCGCGCCGGTCAGCATGACTGGTGGTCAGGTCATCTACCAAGGTAATGCGCTTTTTTGTCTTTAAGCGACGTTGCCAATTTCTAAACTGGGAGAAAAATTTGCTGTTTGTAACCACAAAAATTTCATCTATCTCATCAATGGCCTCAAGTTTATCTATGATATAATCAATGATTGGCCTTCTTTTTACCTTCAAAAGCGGCTTGGCATATTCTCTGGTCAAAGGATAAAGCCGAGTGGCATAACCAGCAGCCAGTATCAGTGCTTTCATTTTATTCTTTTGCTAATTCGTTCTTTAAGTACGTTACTCTCTCCACGGGCGTGGGGTCAATGCCGTACAGGATTGCCAGATAAAAGGAAACAAAATCTCCGATATAAATCAGAGAAAAAATCCGGCTTAATAAATTCTCGCCGCGCGCATAAATCTCCAAAACACTAACCCCTTCTTTTTTAAGTATCTCTTGGGTTATATCCATCCGCTTGATTACGCGCGGATGCATACCTTTATCGCGCAGCATTAAAACGACAAAGTGCTTAAATAATTTTTTCGGATTCTGCCAGCCCACAATCTCATTATGGTTCATCTCCGGGAAGACATGGCTTGAGGCGAGGCTCTTAGAATTTTCCGCTAACTGTCCCCTGAAACGCGTGGCCACCACGTCAAAATGCACTGAGGCAGAATAGAAAACCGTAAACTTATTCCAAATTTTACTGGCAAGATACTTAGCAATATTATCCTTTTGCGCAATATGGGCGTTGAGACTCTTATTTTTTAAATCCTCTAAAACTTCAATCGTCTGGTTTATTTCTGGCCTGACATCTTTAATCAGGCCTAATCTACTCAAAACAATTAAAGGCGTAATGCTCAAATATCCTAAGGCCGAGCGTGGCGGCAGGCCTTTGGGTATCTCAATAAAAGTAATGTTATCGTTCTGGGCATATTCTTTCAAGGTCCCGCCGGAAGAGATAGCAATAATCGTTGCCGCTTTTTCTTTGGCAAATTTATAAGCGCTTAAGGTCTCTTCGGTATTGCCAGAGTAACTGGAGATAAATACCAGCGTTGCTCTATCCACATAGCCAGGCAAGTCATATTCGCGTATCACTGCAATAGGGAGTTTACTTTCAAAATAGAGATAAGACCTGACTAAATCTGCGCCAATCGCAGAGCCGCCTAATCCAGCAAAGACAATTTTTGCAAAATCTTTCTTCTCACAAGAAATCTCTGCCTTCTCGGCAATCTGGACAGCATACCTGCACTGCTGGGGAAAATCCATGAGCAGACTTAACATATTTGACTTATCAATTTTTTTAATAGATTCTAAATTCAATTTCATCCCGTTAGAAACCCCCTAATGAATCCCGTTACAATACAGTTTCTAACGGGATTCATCCCAAAATCTCCCTGAGTTTCGCCTGGCTAAACTCTTCTACCTCTCTTCCTGTAGATAATTTCAATGCTGCCTGCGTAATCTCCTGCGCCTGGGATAAAGTAAGCGAGCGGATGATATATTTTACCTCCGGGATAACGACGGGCGGCATGCTAAAGTCATCAAGCCCTAACCCCAATAGTATCAAGATTAAAGCCGGCTCTCCGGCCATCTCTCCGCACATCCCCACCCGGATACCGGCATGGTGTCCAGCCTCAATAATATTCTTAATCATCCTTAAAACCGCTGGGTGCGCCGGCTCATAGAGATAAGCTACTTTTTCATTAGTGCGGTCCACTGCCAGAGAATACTGAATTAAGTCATTGGTGCCGATACTGAAAAAATCTGCCTGCGTGGCCAATAAATCCGCAGTCATCGCTGCCGAAGGAACCTCAATCATCACCCCTACTTCAATGTCTTTATCAAAAGGAGTCTTTTCCTTGCTTAACTCTGCCTTGGACTCTTCTAAAATTTTATTTGCCTGCTCTAATTCCTCAATCCCGGAAATCATCGGATACATCAGTTTTAATTTACCGTGCACTGAGGCCCTTAAGATCGCGCGCAGCTGCACCTTGAATATCTCTGGCCGGGCCAGGCAGAAACGAATTGCCCGCCAGCCTAAGAAAGGCTGCATCTCGCGGGGTATCTCTAATTGCGACAAAAATTTATCGCCGCCTAAATCAAGGGTGCGGATAATCACCGAGTATGGCTTCATCTCTTCGGCAACATATTTATAAGCCTGATAATGCTCTTCTTCTGAAGGAAGGTCTTTTCTGTTCATATAGAAAAATTCTGTGCGGTAAAGCCCAATGCCGTGGCTGCCGTGCAGTTTTACTGCCGAGACATCTTCGGGTAATTCTATATTAGCAGTTATCTCAACCTCTTTACCATCCTTGGTCACCGCCGGTAAATCTTTTACCTCCAGAAACTTTTCTACAAAACCTTTAAGTTTTACTTCCTCTTTCCGGTATTGTTCTAAAGTTGCGCTATCCGGGTCAATGATCACTACCCCCATACTGCCGTCAACTATCAAGGTATCGCCGCTTTTAATTTTAGAGGTAGCTTCCTCCACGCCAACTACTGCTGGTATCTCCAGCGACTTGGCCATAATGGCGGTGTGTGAGGTCTTGCCTCCGATATCGGTGACAAAGGCACAGACACTCTGTTTGTGCATCGCTGCCGTATCCGAGGGAGAAAGGTCGTGCGCCACCACCACCACCTTTTCTTTTAAATCCTCCAGAGAACCTTTGCGCTCTTTACCTAAGAGATTGCGCAGGATTCTTTTTCCCACATCATTGATATCTGCGGTCCGCTCTTTAAGATATTCGTCTTCAATCTTAGAAAAGATATCAATGTATTTCTTCAGGACCTCAGAGAATATGTAGGCTACATTCAGATGCTCCCGCTTAATGCGCGCAATAACCTCTTCAATCAGCATACGGTCTTCCAGGACTAAAAGATGGGCATCAAAGATTTCCGCCTCATCCTGGCCCATATCCGCGGCAATCCTTTTCTGCAAATCCACAATCTCTTTGCGGGTCTGAATCAGCGCCTCTTCAAAAAGTTGTATCTGCAGGGGAATCTCGGCCTCATCTATCGGCTGCTGAGGAACAATCAGCTCTTCCTTACCTATTTTATAGACCTTGGCAATACTGATTCCCGGAGCCGCGGCTATGCCTTTTAATTGTATCATCTTAAATGAGCAGACAACTTACGGAGTGAAACGACGTAAGTTGTAGCCTTCCTATTATTTGATGTTAAGGCGTCTGCGAATTTAACCCTTGACATTTTTTGAAATAAAGTTTGCTAACGAATCAAACTTAGACTCAAAAAATGTCAAGGGTAAGTTCGGCCAAACGACTTACGTTCATTTCATTCCGTAAGTCGTGGCCTCACTTATTCCTGGCTACCAACACTCTTTTCTAATTCCACCATGGCAAGATGGGCGTCATCGCCCTCTGCCTCAATGAGAATACTGCTTCCTTTTTCTGCGCCCAACATCAGAATGCCCATAATGGATTTACCATTTACAGATTCTTCGTCGCGGCTGACTTTAATCCGCGCA
>JACRHO010000077.1 GCA_016212045.1 Candidatus Omnitrophota bacterium
AAAGAGGCAAAAGAGATTAAGCCAGAGATAATCTGTTACGTCATCACCAGCCCCCACCAGGAAATAGAGGACCTCGCCCTTTCCCTGGGCGCCAAGGAAATCCTGCATAAACCCCTTGGCCCTGAGGCACTGGAGAAGAAAATCAAAGAGGCATTATAATACCTAAAAATAGGACAAAAATAAATATTTGACAAAATAGTTTAAAGATATTATTATAGGGAAGTCGTTTTTGGCTCATTCGGAGAAATTAAAAAAGAAATGAAAGAGATCCGCATTCACGCCCGCGCCGGGCAAGGCGCAATTACCACTGCCGCCTTATTAGGACATGCCTATTTCTTAAAAGGAATATATGCCTATGCCTTTCCGAACTTTGGGGCGGCGCGGATGGGCGCGCCGATGAATGCCTTTGTGCGGGTAGATACTAGACCCGTGCGCTTAAGAAGCCAGATTTATGAGCCGGATTATGTAATTGTGGTAGATGCCACGCTCTTGCGTGGCTTTAATTGTTTCTCTGGCCTGAAAGATAACGGCATCGCCATTATCAACCAGAGGCAGGGCATAGATATTCCGAAGATAAAACCAACCCAGAAGGTATATCTTGTTCCTGCCAATGATATTGCCTTAAAGACTATTGGCCGGCCCTTAGGCAATACTGCTTTATTGGGCGCTTATGCTGCGGCTACGGATGAGTTTGATTTGGAGGCATTAATTGGAGCCATCAGCAAAAGATTTTCTGAGAAAGCAAAAGAGGCGAATATAGAAGCGGTTAAACTCGGATACGAATATGTTCGGACCACTTATAGTAAAACCCGGTAAGAGCAGAAATAATAAAACTGGCTCTTGGCGCGTAGGGTCAAGGCCAAAGTTCTTACAGACCAATTGTATTGACTGTAAGATGTGTAAGTTGATTTGCCCTGAGGACTGCATTATGGGTTCAGGAAAAAATACATATTATTCTGATGATAATTTCTGCAAGGGTTGCGGCTTATGTGCTTATATCTGTCCGAAGAAAGACGTGGAGATGATTAAGGAAGAGAAATGAGAGAATTCTTAGAGGGTTCGCAGGCAGTTGCCGAGGCAGTGAAGTTATGTAAACCCGGAGTAATTTCTGCTTATCCCATCACGCCGCAGACCCATATTGTTGAAGAATTAGCCCAGATGGTCGCAGACGGTGAACTTAAATCGCAATTTGTGAATGTAGAATCAGAGCATTCGGCCGCCTCAGTAGTTCTGGGAGGAGTCGCTACCGGAGTGCGTTCCTATAGCGCGACCAGTTCCCAGGGATTAATCTATATGTCAGAGGTGCTTTTTAATATCGCCGGGATGCGCTTGCCTGTAATCCTAACCTGTGCCAACCGCGCTTTATCCGCTCCGATCAACATTTGGAATGACCAGCAGGATTCTGTATCTCTGCGCGATGCCGGCTGGGTGCAGTTCTATGTTGAAGACATCCAGGAGGCAGCGGATTTTCATTTTATCGCCTATCGTTTAGGAGAAGATAAATCTATTATGCTGCCGGTGATGGTTTGTATGGACGGTTTTATTCTTACGCATGGGATAGAGACACTGGATTTGCCCGCGCAGGAAGAGGTAGATAAATTCCTGCCTGCCTATAAACCTCTTTATAAACTTGACCCTGATAATCCTCTGACTATGGGGCCATTGGTTGACCCGGATTATTATATGGAGACCCGCTACGCAATACAAGAAACCCATAAAGATGTCCTGACATTAATTCCTAAAATTACCGCGGAATTTAGTAAAGTTTTTGGCCGCAATTATAATGGCCTCATTGAAGAATACCGCACTAAAGACGCAGAACGCGTGATTATAGCGATGGGCTCAGTCTGCGGGACAATTAAAGAAGTGGTGGATGAGTTAAGGTCAAAAGGAAAAAAGGTTGGGCTCTTAAAAATTGCTACTTACCGGCCGTTTCCCGCAGAGGAGATTTGTAATGTCCTAAGAGGCGTTCCGAAGTTAGCGGTTTTAGATAGGGCATTATCTTTAGGCTCTTTAGCGCCGTTAGCCTCGGAGATTAAGGCGGTATTTTTTGGCAAAAAGAAAACACCCAAAGTTATCAGTAGTTTTATCGTCGGATTAGGCGGCCGGGATATTACCAAAGAGTCCATAAAAGAAATCTTCCGGCTGCTCAATACCAAAGAAAAACTCGGTGAATTTATTGATTTAAAGCCCGAACTTTTAAAGGAGAGTTATGAGTAGCCAGTTATTTCATCCCGGGCATACTGCCTGCGCTGGTTGCGGCCAGTCCTTGGCTGCGCGCATTGTGATTGAGGCAGCTGGCCCCAATACCATTGTCACAAATAATACCGGCTGCTTAGAGGTATTTTCCACGAAATACCCGGAGTCTGCCTGGGGAGTTCCCTGGATACATTCTCTCTTTGAAAATGCCGCAGCTGTGGCCTCAGGAATTGAGGCGGCCTTAATCTATTTAGGTAAGAAGGATAGTATTAACGTGATTGCGCAGGCAGGAGACGGCGGCACTGCAGACATAGGCCTGCAGGCATTATCCGGAATGTTAGAAAGGGGCCATGATGTTTTATTTACATGCTACGACAATGAGGCCTATGAAAATACCGGTATTCAGAGAAGTGGATTAACGCC
>JACRHO010000076.1 GCA_016212045.1 Candidatus Omnitrophota bacterium
CTTTCTAAGGCGGCAATAACCCTGATTCTATCTTCCTGATTTACCAAGGGCCTATCTTTTCCTTTTATTCTTTTTACTGAGGCATCAGTATTAACGGCTACGATGAGGATGTCGCCTTTTCTTTTTGCCTCTTGGAGGTATTTTACATGGCCGTAATGCAGCAAGTCAAAACAGCCGTTAGTAAAGACGATTTTTTTACCTTTGGCCTTCAGGCGCAAGGCAATCTTTTTTAATTCACCGATTTTTTTTATTTTTCTTCCTGACATAAGGTCTGTTCTACCATCTCGCAGATAATATGCCCGATGGTAATGTGCGCCTCCTGAATTCTAGCAGTAACTAAGGAAGGGACCACCAAAGATACATCGGCTAATTTCGCCAGTTCTCCGCCGTCGCCGCCGGTGAGGGCAGCAGTTTTAATTCCCATTTTCTTAGCCTGTTTTATGGCACTAGCTACATTTTTTGCCTTGCCGCTGGTGGATATGCCGATGGCCAGGTCATTTCTTTGGCCTAAGGCCTCAACCTGTTTGGCAAAGACAACTTCATAACCATAATCATTAGCCAGGGCAGTCAAGATAGAGGTATTTGTGGTCAGGGCAATCGCCGGCAGGGCCAACCTATCTTTTCTAAACCTGCCTACTAATTCAGCAGCAATGTGTTGGCTGTCACTGGCTGAGCCGCCGTTACCGAATAAAATCAGCTTGCCGCCTTTTTTCAGAGATTCTATGGCCAGGTCAGCTATCTCTACAATCTTTCCGATATGGCCGCGCAGCAATTCCTCTTTCACCTGAATGCTTTCTAGTAAAATATCTTTTATTCTGTCTCTCATCGTTATATCCTTTTATCCAAAGAATACCTTAGCGATTTCATAAAGTTCCATATCCGCTGTTTTTAATGTCTTTATTGCTTCTTCTATGGGAACATCAATAATTTTATTGCCGGTGAGCGCAACCATTCTGCCGAATTTTTTATTTTTTACCAATTCTACGGCCTTGACGCCGAAGCGGGTGCCTAAAATCCGGTCAAAGGCGCTGGGGGTGCCTCCTCTTTGGAGATGTCCCAGCACACTCACCCGGGTTTCATAGCCGGTTCTTTTTTCTATCTCCTGGGCTAATCTTTCGCCGATACCGCCTAATCTCACATGGCCAAACTCATCTAATTTTTCTTCCTGGGTCACCATTGTCCCTTCTTTAAATTTTGCGCCTTCAGCCACCACAATGATACTGAAGGTCTTTCCTCGCTGGTGTCTCTTTTTAATCAGGGCGCAGACCTCTTCAATGTCAACAGGCACCTCTGGGATTAAAATTATATCTGCTCCGCCAGCAATGCCTGACTCAATGGCAATCCAGCCGGCATGCCTGCCCATTACTTCTACCACCATAATGCGGTGGTGGCTTTCCGCAGTGGTATGCAAGCGGTCAATGCATTCGGTAGCAGTATTTAAAGCGGTGTCAAAACCAAAGGTATAATCGGTGGATGAGAGGTCGTTATCTATTGTTTTAGGGACGCTGACAATATTAGAAATTCCGTCTTTGATTAATTTACTGGCTACTCCCAACGTATCCTCTCCCCCCACGACAATCAAGGCCTCCAGGCCCAATTTTTTAAAATTTTCCTTGGCTTTTTGCAGGTCTCCTTCTTTTTTGTAAGGATTGGTGCGGCTGGTGCCTAAAATTGTTCCGCCTTTAGGCAAGATTCCAGAAACCGCGCCTAAATCTAAGACTAAAGTATCGTTTTCAATTAACCCTTTCCAGCCGTTTTTAATGCCGATAATTTCATAACCTTCATTGATGCCTTTGCGCACCACTGCCCTGATTACCGGGTTTAGTCCGGGACAGTCGCCGCCGCCGGTAAGTATGCCTATCCTTGCCATAGACTCCTCCCTTATACTCGCCCATAACCTCCAAAAGGTATCGGGGGGGTTTCAGTTTTCTCTATTTCTTTTCTCTTTTTTTCTTCAGAGGCGCTAATTTTTACAATATGAATCTTAATCACAATCTGCTCTTCCAGGCCCAGGACCTCTTGTATCTTGGCGCGGGTAATCTCCTGCAGGCGGCTGGTTAAATCCGGAATATTCGCCTCTGATTTTAAGACCACCCGGATATCCACCATAATCCCTTTTTTTGTGGCAATCACATCCGGCCTTAATTCTTTTATCTCTGGGATAAATCCGGCTAAACGCTTGATTAAATCCTCCACTGCCGAAAGGGCAATGGTTACTTCTCCCGATGAGGTGGTGAAGGCAATGGTCTTTTCCCGCTGCAGCCGTCCCAGAATTAACTGGGCAAAGGAAAAACTGATCAGGATCAATAAAAGTCCCGAGAGGCCCGTAACAATCCGAGAATGGGGACTGCTTTGCAGGTAAGATAACCAGATATTTATATCTATAGGTAGAAATAGATTTAAAGAGAAGGCAATCATAATGATGCCGATGATAATTAGAACTGTAGCATAAAATAATATTCCCAAAACCGAAAATATCCTCATCGTCTACCCCCTTTCAATACCCTGGATATTTATATTGACATCTTTTATTAATAGATTGGTCATTTTTTCTAAGGTCTGGCGCACATTTTCTTGGACCTTGAGCGCGGTCTCAGGTATATTAAAACCGTATTTTATTATTACCGGCAGGTCTACCCTGACTTCTTCGTTTTTATCAATCTCTACTTTAATCGCGCCATGGGATTTTTGGCCGATTAATTCTAAAAGCCCACTCTTAAAATTGCCGCCTATTTTTTTTACCCCTTCAATTTCTCCTGCGGCAAGACTGGCGATAGAGGCAATCACGTTTTTATGTATCCTAATCGTGCCTAAATCTGTATGCGTTTCTTCCTTGTGCATTGTCTTTACCCCGTTACAGACAGAAAACTTTACTTTTCCAATTGACTATGATCAAGATTATGTTATCACAAAACCCCGTCCTTTGGGTCTGTAACGGGGTTTATTCTTCCTCCCTTTCCTTAAGGATTTCCTGGAGGAAATGCGTGGAAATATTGCCTTTGATAAAAAGCGGGTGTTCTAATAAGCGCTGGTGAAATGGAATAGTCGTTTTTATTGGGGCGATGATAAACTCGCTTAATGCCCGCTGCATAATCTTGATGGCTTCTTGGCGGTTACGGCCGTGGGTAATTAATTTTGCCACCAAGGAATCGTAGTAAGGCGAGATTTCGTAGCCCGGGTAGATATGCGTATCTACCCGCACCCCAGGACCGCCAGGAAGGTTGAGCGTTTCAATTTTTCCTGGAGAAGGCATAAAGTCATTCTCAAAATCCTCGGCATTTATCCGGCATTCAATGCTTGCGCCCTGGATATGTATATCATCCTGGTTTAGGTGCAGCTTTTCTCCGGCGGCAACGCGGATCTGCTCTTTGATTAAATCTATGCCAGTAACCATTTCCGTTACCGGATGCTCCACCTGGATCCGGGTATTCATCTCCATAAAATAAAAATTATTTTCTTGGTCCAGGAGAAATTCAATAGTGCCGACGCTGGCATAATTTACTGAGCGGGCTGCCTTGACTGCCAGTTCCCCTAAACGTTTGCGTAATTTACTATCCACGATTGGCGAGGGAGATTCTTCCAGCAGTTTCTGGTGTCTTCTCTGAATACTGCAGTCTCTCTCTCCCAGATACAAAGTGCGGCCGAATTTATCGGCTAAGATCTGAATCTCCACATGGCGCGGCTTCTCAATATATTTTTCCAGGTAGACATTGGCATTGCCGAAGCTTGCCTCAGCCTCGGCCTGGGCAGTCATAAAACTGCTCACCAGGGTGATGTCATTATGGCAGATACGCATTCCTTTTCCGCCGCCGCCAGCTGCGGCCTTGATGATTACCGGGTAGCCTACTTTTTTTGCGGTCTTTAAGGTCTCTTCCTTGGTTTTGATTACCGCGGTGCTGCCCGGGACAATCGGCAGGCCGATTTTTTGCATGGTGGTGCGCGCGGCCATCTTGTCGCCCACCAAGCGGATATTTTCCGGCGTGGGTCCAATAAATTTTATCTGGCAGGATTCGCAGATTTCGGCAAAGTGGGGATTCTCGGCGAGAAAGCCGTAACCCGGATGAATAGCCTCCACATCGGTAATCTCTGCCGCGCTCATAATGGCGGGAATATTCAGGTAACTATTGCTGCTCTGGGCCTGGCCAATGCAGATGGCCTCATCTGCAAAACGCACATGCAGAGAGTTTCTATCTACCTCTGAATATACTGCTACGCTGCGGACTCCTAATTCGCGGGCTGCACGGATAATTCTGAGGGCTATTTCGCCCCGGTTAGCAATGAGTATCTTGGAGAACATTTTAAATGAGCAGACAATTTACGGAAGTCCTGAAAGGACGACGTAAATTGTAGCCGCCACAGGCGGCGTCTGCGAATTTAACCCTTGACATTTTTTGAAATATAGATTGATATCACAGCCAATCCTAAACTCAAAAAATGTCAAGGGTAAGTTCGGCCAGACAACTTATGTTCACTTCGTTCCATAAGTTGTGGCCTCACTTATCCACTCCAAATAGTTTTTATCTCCGGCGATAATCGGTAGGGCAATTATTTCCGGGCAATCATAACTGTGTAGAGATTTAACGGCTTTTCTTAATTTTTCAAATTTCTGCCGGGTA
>JACRHO010000078.1 GCA_016212045.1 Candidatus Omnitrophota bacterium
AGATAATGTAGAATTAAAATTACAGTAAAATCTTTTGCCGGTATATTACAAGATAATGATATAACTTTGTGATTATCTAAATCTACTGTATACTCATCCGCTAAAAATTTAACGCTTGTTCTGGTCAGGGTTTAACTGCGCCAAATCCTGCCAGGCCCTCGCTAATGCTATCTCATAGCCCATAGATTTATTATTGTATCCTTTTTTATTGGAGAAATCAATAATTTAGATTATAATAGGCCTATGCTTTACGACCGTTTCCAGCAAGAGGCGATTGATTATATCAATCAGGGGCATTCGGTAATTGTGGCCGCGCCTACAGGCGCAGGCAAAACCGCTATTGCCGAACATGTCATTATTGAATCCATAAAGAAAGGGCAGGGCGTAATTTATACTGCGCCCATCAAAGCCCTCTCCAACCAGAAATTCCGCGACTTCCAGGCGCAATTCGGCGAGAGTATCGGGATACTCACCGGTGATGTCTCTTTAAATTCAGAGGCGCCAGTATTAATTATGACTACAGAGATATTCCGCAATAAACTGCTAGATGAGACCATCGCCCTCAAGAAATACTCCTGGGTCATCTTTGATGAGGTGCATTATCTTGACAATCCTGAGCGCGGCACGGTCTGGGAAGAATCCCTGATATTTCTCCCTGAGCATATGCAGGTATTGGCGCTTTCTGCGACCATCCCTAACATCAAAGAATTAAGCCAGTGGTTAGAAAATATCCACCGCAGGTCAATAAAAATAGTCATTGAAGAAAAAAGGCCGGTGCCTTTACATTTCTTTTTCCAAGCTCAAAATGAAGTGGTGGATAATATAAACCGCTTAAAGAAATCCGCTGCCCATCCTAATAAATTAAATACCTTGATTAATTATATCCGGCAGAAAGAAGGATTCCCCTGTATCTACTTTGTCTTTGGCAGAAGGCGCGCTGAAGATTTGGCCTTTGAATTGTATAGTTACAATTTCTTAAATCTTAAAGAGAAAGAAGAGATAACCTCACTCTACAATAATCTCTTGCAGCGTTTTGAGTTGACCCATGAAAAATCCGCCCAGACACTGTATCATCTCATACAAAAAGGGATTGCCTACCACCATGCCGGGATGCTGCCGACATTAAAAGAGGTGATTGAGCGGCTCTTTACGAGCAAGCTTTTAAAAATTATTTTTACCACCGAAACCTTTGCCTTAGGCATAAATATGCCCAGCCGCACGGTAATCTTTGATGACTTAAGGAAATTTTATGGGCGGTATGTGCGGCCATTAAAAACGCGGGATTTTTATCAGATGGCTGGCCGCGCTGGCCGGCGGGGAATAGATAAAGAAGGTTTTGTCTATTGCCGGGTTAACCTGCACAGAATAAGCCTGCCGGATTTAAAACGCATTATCTTTAGCCGGTCAGAGGAGGTAAAAAGCCAGTTTAACAGCTCCTATGCCACTATCCTTAACCTCTATGAGAAACACAAAGAAGGACTCTTTAAAATTTATCCCCTGTCGCTACATTATTTCCAGTCTAAAAAGCACGAACAAAAAGAGGCCTTAAGATTAATCGAGGCAAAATTAAAACTACTGAAGGATTGGCATTATATAGAAAACGGCTCTCTTACGCCGAAAGGCCAATTTGCCAAAAACATCCATGGTTATGAATTAGTATTGAGCGAACTCTATGCGCAGAATATTCTGGAGCAGTTAGATGAATTTGGCTTAGGCATCATTAGCGTAGCGGCGGTCTTTGAACCGAGAAAAAATCAGCATCTGCCGCATTTGTCCAAAACCAGCCGCCGGATAAAAAGGGCCTGCGAAGAAATATATGAGAAGATAAAACACAAAGAAATGCGCTACCGGATTTATCCTTTTAGCAAACAACCCTATTTTCACTTAAGTAATGCTATTGAAGGCTGGCTGCGCGGGACAAGATTTGAGCGGATTTTGCAACTGACGGATACTGACGAAGGCGAGGTAGTGCGCTATTTCCGGATGGGCCTGCAGACGCTAAGAGAGATTAATGATACAAAAGTCGACTCGCATATATTGCGGGAAAAAATCAGGGAAACTCTACACGTGATCAACCGCGATGTCATTGATGCGGAAAGGCAGCTGCGCGAAGGATAATTATTTCCTATATTTTAAGTAATCCTGCAGGATTTTCTTGTGATCAAAGGCAAAATCTAAATTTTGGACTTCGCCTAATTTGATAATCTTTAAATCTTTGGCATCATCGCCGGCACAAGGCCTGCCTTTGGTCTTGGCAATAAAGACCGTGCCGATAGTATGAAATCGCGGGTCGCGGGTCGGCTCTGAATAAGTATGAAATTGCTTTATCTCAACTACTTCCAGTCCTGTCTCTTCTTTTACCTCTCTTTTTACCGCATCCTCCAGGCTCTCGCCATAATCCACAAAACCGCCGGGAAGCGCCAAACCAAAAGGCGGGTTACTTCTTTCTATA